>JASHXZ010000540.1 GCA_030043285.1 Xanthobacteraceae bacterium
CCAAGGATCAGGCGATCATGTTCGGTTATGGGTTTTGGAGCCGAGCTACTCCCGACCGCGTCGATAAATCGGCTAAGCCGTACCGGCACCCGCAGTCGTTCTACTTCTCAGGTTATCCGCTGCCGCCCGCCAATGCGCCGATCGTCAGCCAGAACTACACGGACTTCGCCATGGTCCGGCCAAATCCGAAGACGACCTGGGATCTGGTCAGCGGGCTAGACCCCAAAACTCTGCCGCCGTGCCAGTTGTTCAATCCGCCGGCGGCGGCTGTCGGCGCGACCAACGTCCAGCGGGCGCCCACCTGGGGTGACCTCCAGCCGCACTGACGATGGACATGCGCGACTGCCGCAAGCGACTCGCGGCGCTGCGCCGTGGCTGCCGGCGCCGGCCTCAACGTAATCGGCAGCCAGTATCTGATCAGGATGTCTCACGGCGCGGCAGCGTACGGTTTGCGACATTAGAGCGCCTGCAGTCCCGATTGTGATGAAGGAAGCGGTCAGGCCGCGTCCTTGTGGCACGGCCTTTCCGCAACCTCTTGGAACTTATGAGGGATAGAACTTTTTGATGGTACTGAGTATGTTAGGGTGCGCTGGGCTTGGTTTGCGCGTTGTCCTACGGGAAGAAGCAAAACGCCCCGACGCTCCGAGGTGTCGTTCGGTAGTGGGCACAAGCAGCTGATTTCCTGAAGGAAGACCAATGCCACTCTACACGTTCGAACTGCGCGACGGGTCCTGCGGCATCGCTGACACGATCGGCGTCGGTCTTGCCGATCGCGATGAGGCGCTTTGCTATGCCCATCAAGTGATCCGCGAGCTGATGGGCTGCCGTGAGCAGCAAACCCGCACATGGCGGCTCGACGTTTACGAGGACCATGACCGGCGGGTGTTCGAAATTCCCTTCTCCCGTCTCGACGAGACCCTCGATCACCTCAGTCCGCACTGGCGGAGCAATATCGAGGAATTGTGCAACCGTTCGCGTGTTCTCCACGAGACCTACAATGCGGCCCGGATTACGATGCGCGAGTCGCGGGCTCTGGTCGCCCGCTCACGCGGCAAGCCGTATCTGGCCACCGAGGCAGGCCGGTCGATCATTCGCGAGGGCGACGAGTCCGATGGCCGCGATGTCCATCGCGGCAGGGTCGCCGTAAAAATTTGAAAAGTTAATGTCGGGCATGGAACCGATGCTGGGGGCACGCGCCTTATAGCAGGGGGAACCTCCGCCGCATCGCGCCCCAGGCGCCGGCGTGGGTTTGAAGACGGGAGGGTTAACCTCCGCCATTATCACGTTCATGCGTTGGCGCAGGTTGGAAAAAGATCATGCTTGGCCAGATCGCTGATAAAAACGCTTTCCTTTCAGGGCTTTCGGCCGCCGAATACGGCGCCTTACGCGGCCACTTGGCGCCGCTCGAGCTGCGCGTTGGCCAATGCCTGCATTATCTCGGCGATCAGATCGAGGAGGTGGTTTTCCCGAGCTCCGGGCTGGTCGCCATGACCGTGCCGCTACGTGACAACGCGGGCGCCGCGGCGGGTCTGATCGGGCGCGATGGCATGGTCGGGGCCATAGCCGCCATTGCGGCCGCTCCGGCGGCTTGTGATGCCGTCGTGCATATCAGCGGGCAGGCGTCGCGGCTGTCGGCTGCGGCATTTCGCGATGTTCTGGACGAGAATCCATCGATCCGGCGGCGCGTGGCGCGATACGGCTACGGCTTGATCGCGCAATTGCAGCAGACGGCGCTGTGCCACGCCGCCCATCCGGTCGAATCGCGGATCTGCCGCTGGCTCTTGGCCATCCAGGGGCGCTGTGCGGGCGATAGGGTGCCATTGACCCAAAGCACGCTGGCGCAAATGCTTGGCGTCCGCCGCACCACCGTGACACTGGTCGCCGGCCGGCTCGAAGCGGCGGGCGTACTCAAGTGCCATCGCGGCTACATGCAGATCGTCAACCAACAAGAACTCGAGCGGCGCTGCTGCGAATGCCACGCGCATTTCAACGGCTATATGAGCAAGCTGCTGGCGCCGTCGGCCGAAACACCGGCTGCGGAAGGTGCTCGGCCCGCGCGCCCGGTCCCCGAGCGGTCCGGTCGGCGCGTCATCTGACCCGAGCTCCGGTGGGCTCGTTCTGGCTTTCGTGCCGACGGCTGGAAAACTTTTATCAGAAAAATGTCTGGCGACATTTGGTTGCGGCCATGACCGACCGCGGACAGCCGACTATGAAGCGGTGCCAATCCTAATCGCTGCGTTCGACGAAACGTCTACCGCGCCTTGTGTACGTCGCCGGCGCTGACCGGCGGCGCTTAATTGCCCCACGTGTTGCGGATGTACCTGATCATGGCGGCGACCTGGTCAGCGGTCAAAAAGGTTCCGGGTCGGATCCAGACGGTAGCCAAGCGGCTGCAGCTGCTTGAGCCCCCGCCGGCCTAAAGCCGGTCCGGTGCGCTTGCCGAGCCGCGCCATCGATGCAACAAACCCCCGCCAAGTGAAAACGCCACATCAAAAGAAGGGGGAAACCTGCCTATGCGTACCGTCGCCCTTGAGGAGCATTTCGCGGTCCCGTCGATTGCGAACCGTATCGACAAAAGCGTGCTGGCCCGTCGCGGTTATCGGCCGCGCACCTTGCCGAAGAACGCGCCCAATCCGCTCGAACTGTTGCCCGAAATCGGCGAAGTCCGCCTCAAGTCGATGGATGACGCCGGCATTTCCGTGCAGGTGCTGTCGAACAGCGGTCCCGGACCGGACCTGGTGCCTGGGCCCGACGGCGTCGCCATGGCGCGGGAAACCAACGATCATTTGGCCAAAGCGATTGCCGGCCGGCCGGACCGCTTTGCCGGCTTCGCCGCATTGCCGTTGCAGAGCCCCGACGCTGCGGCTGTCGAACTCGCCCGCTGCGTCAAAGAACTCGGATTTGTCGGCGCCATGGTGCACGGCACGACCGAAGGCCGCTTTCTCGACCATGCGAGCTACGACGGCATCTTGGCGGTGGCCGAGCAGCTCGACGTACCGATCTACATCCATCCGCACATTCCGCCCGAGCCGATCCGGCAAGCCTATTTCTCCGACCTGCCGCCCGGCCCTGGCCGCGTGCTCGAAACCGCAGGCTGGGGCTGGCATTCGGAGACCGCCGTGCACGTCCTGCGCCTGGTGATTTCGGGAGCGCTCGACCGCCATCCGGGGCTCAAGCTGATCATCGGCCACATGGGTGAAATGCTGCCGATGATGCTGGCGCGCGCCGACCAGGTCTTTTCGCACGACAGCGACCACCTCAAACGCCCGATCAGTCGCACCGTTCTGGATCAGGTCTGGATCACCACCAGCGGCATTTTCAGCGAGCCGCCGCTCCTCGCCGCGCTACTGACCTTCGGCATCGACCGCATCATGTTCTCGGTCGACTATCCCTATTCGCCGGACGCCTGGGGCCGCGCGTTTCTCAATCGCATAGCGCTCGCTCCGGCCGACATGGCCAAGCTCTCCCACGGCAACGCCGATGCGCTCTTGAAGCTGAAAGCCTAGTGAGACGGTAACCGGCCCGACAGCGCTTTTGCCCTGGAGCGGCGGGCCGCCAAATACTGTATTATTGCGGGTCAAGCTTCCGGGGAGGCAGCGCGATGGCGATGCCGATTCGCGTATTGCTGGCCAAGGTCGGCCTCGACGGCCATGACCGCGGCGTCAAGGTGGTCGCCCGCGCGCTGCGCGACGCCGGCATGGACGTGATCTATACCGGGCTGCATCGCACGCCCGACGAAGTGGTCGCCGCCGCGATCGAGGAGGACGCCGATATTCTCGGCGTCAGCCTGCTCTCCGGTGTGCACATGACGGTGTTTCCAAAAATTTTGGCGCGGCTCAAGGAGGAGGGCGCCGACGACATTATCGTTGTCGCCGGCGGCGTCATGCCCGACGCGGACGTCGCGGCACTAAAGCAAATCGGCGTGCGTGAAGTGATGCTGCAGGACACCCCGCCCGATGCCATCGTGCGGCGACTGCGCGAATTGGTTGAAGAGCGTGGAGCGCGCTGACGACATGGAATGCTGGTCGTTCCCGCCGCGTTATGATGACGATTATTTTCCCGACGCGTCGAGCCGCTATTGGTTTGCCGGCCGCGAGACCATGCCGGCCGGCGAACGCGACCAATTTATTCTGCAGCGTCTGAGAGAGATCTGCGCGTACGCCTACGAGCACGCTCCGTTCTATCGGCGCAAATGGGACGACGCGGGCTTTCATCCGTCGCAGCTCAGATCGCTGGAGGATTTCGAGGCGCGTGTGCCGGTCGTCGACAAGCGCGACCTGCGCGCCGCGCAGGAGCGCTCGCCGCCATTCGGCGATTACCTTTGCGTGCCGCAGGCCGAGGTCTTTCATATTCACGGCACCAGCGGCACCACCGGCCGGCCAACCGCCTTCGCGATCGGCCGTGACGACTGGCGCGCCATCGCCAATGCCCACGCCCGGGTGATGTGGGCGATGGGGCTGCGGCCCGGCGACACCATCTGCATTGCCGCGATCTTCTCGCTTTACATGGGCAGCTGGGGTGCGCTCCTCGGCGCCGAGCGATTGCGCGCGCGCAGCTTTCCGTTCGGCGCCGGCGTTGCCGGCATGACGGCGCGCTGCGCGCATTGGCTCAATCTGATCAAGCCGACGGCGTTCTACGGCACGCCGACCTATGCGCTGCATCTCGCCCAAGTGGCGTCCGATGAGGGATTGAACCCGCGCGATTTCAACCTGCGCATCATGTTCTTCTCCGGCGAGCCCGGCGCGTCGATTCCTGCCGTGCGCGGCAAGATCGAGGAGCTGTTCGGCGCCCGTGTGGTCGATTGCGGCTCCATGGCCGAGATGACGCCGTGGTTGGGGCTATCCGCCACCGCCGAGACGTCCGGCATGCTGTGTTGGCAAGAT
>JASHXZ010000541.1 GCA_030043285.1 Xanthobacteraceae bacterium
GCCGCCGAACAGGAATTGATAGCCGTCGGGATCCGCACGGGCCACGCGCGTGGCGCCGGTCATGCCGCCGGCGCCCGGCGCGTTCTCGACCACGACCTGCTCGCCGAGCCGCGGCGACAGCGCCGCCGCATAGACTCGGCCGAGCGTGTCGTAGACGCCGCCCGGCGCGAACGGCACCACCATGGTCACCGGCCGCGTCGGCCAGTCCTGCGCGCCGGCCCGCCCGCCCAACACAATGACAAACGCGGCAGCGACAAAGAAACGAGTTGCACGCATGCGCTGCTCCACGCCGATTGCTATCGCCGTCCGAACAGCCGCTCGATATCGGCGAGCTTGAGTTCGACATAGGTCGGGCGGCCGTGATTGCATTGGCCGGAATTCGGCGTCGCTTCCATTTCGCGCAGGAGCGCGTTCATCTCTTCCGGCTTGAGCCGCCGTCCGGCGCGCACCGAACCGTGACAAGCCATCGAGGAGGCGACCTGCATCAGCCGGCGCTCGAGCGGCAGCGCCTCGTCCCATTCGGCCATATGCTCGGCGAGATCGCGGATGAGGCCAGCGCCGTCGATCTGGCCCAGCAGCGACGGCGTTTCGCGCAACGCCACCGCACCCGGACCGAACGGTTCGACAACAAGCCCGTAGCGCGCCAATTCGTCGGCGCGCGCCGCGAGCCGTTCGACATCAGCCTCGTCGAGTTCGATAATCTCGGGGATGAGCAGAATCTGTCGGGCGACGCCGGTCCTATCGAGCGCAGCTTTGAGCCTTTCGTAGACGATGCGCTCATGCGCGGCGTGCTGATCGACGATGACGAGCCCGTCGGCCGTCTGCGCTACGATGTAGGTGTCGTGCACCTGCGCACGGGCAGCACCGAGCGGGTGATCGCGTCCATCGGCGCGCGGCTCGGCGGCCGCATCGGCAACAGCACGCAAATCGGCCGCCGGCAGGCCGGCATCGAACGCCGCTTGCGCCGGTTCGGCCAAGCCGCCGCTGCGCAGCGGCGCGTAAACATAAGGCGCGCCCCGCGGCCGCATTGCCGGCCGGAACGCTGCAATGGTCGCGCTGCCGCCGGTCGAAGATGCGCGCGTCGCTTCGCGATGGAGCGCGGTTTTCAGCGCATGCACGATCAGCGCTCGCACCAGACCGGCGTTGCGGAAGCGCACCTCGGCTTTGGCCGGATGGACGTTGACGTCGACCTCGCGCGCATTGAGCGTGACGAACAGCGCCAACACTGGATGGCGGTCGCGCGGCAGATAATCAGCGTAAGCGGCGCGCACCGCGCCGAGCAACAGCTTGTCGCGCACCGGCCGGCCGTTGACGAACAGATATTGGCCGAGCGCGTTGGCGCGCGTCAGCGTCGGCAGCGCTGCGTAGCCGTCGATGACGACGCCCTCGCGCTCGGCGGCGATGGCGACCGCGTTGCCGCGAAAATCGGCGCCGAGCACGTCGCCGAGCCGGGCCAGCCGCCCGGGTGCCCCGGGTAGCGCCGCGGCGAAACTGACCGGCGCCCGTTCCTCGCCGGCAAGCGTGTAGGCGACGTCCGGCCGGCTCATCGCGAGCCGGCGCACCACCTCGCGCACGGCCTCCGCCTCGGTGCGGTCAAGCTTGAGAAACTTCAGCCGCGCCGGCGTGGCGTGAAACAGGTCGCGCACCTCGACCCGTGTGCCCGCGCCGAGCGCGGCCGGCTTGATCTCCGATTTCACACCGGCATCGACGGCAATCGCCCAGGCGTGCGGCTCACTCGCATGCCGCGTGGCGATCGAGAGCCGCGCCACCGCACCGATCGACGGCAAAGCCTCACCGCGGAAGCCCAGTGTGCGGATGGCAACGAGGTCGTCGTCGGCAAGCTTGGAGGTGGCATGACGCTCGACCGCGAGCGCGAGATCCGCGCGGGTCATGCCGTCGCCATCGTCGGTGACACGGATGAGCCGCCGGCCGCCGCCGTCGGTGTGCACCTCGATGCGGCGCGCGCCGGCGTCGAGCGCGTTCTCGACCAATTCCTTGACCACGCTCGCCGGACGCTCGACCACCTCGCCCGCGGCGATGCGGTTGATCACGGCCTCGGACAGCTGGCGGACAGGCATGGGCGACTCGCTCATCCAAAACCGTAGCCCGGAATGCGGGGCTGCGAAACGCGGGTCTGGGGCCCTAATCGAACGCCGGCTTCGCCTGTCGTAGCTGCTTGATCCCGCCGCGGCGCTTCTTGCTTTCGATGCGACGCTGGCGCGAGCCTGCGGTCGGCTTGGTGGGGCGACGCGGCGCCGGCGGCGTAGCAGCGCGCCGAATGAGATCGACGAGGCGGGCGAGCGCGTCCTGCCGGTTGCGCGCCTGGGTACGATGCCGTTGCGCGGTGATGACGAGCACGCCGTCGCGGGTGAGCCGCGTACCGGCGAGCCGCTCGAGGCGGGCTTTGACGTCGCCCGGCAATGACGGCGAGCCGCGCACGTCGAAGCGCAGCTGCACCGCAGTGGCGAGCTTGTTGACATTCTGCCCGCCCGGCCCCGAGGCGCGCACGAAACTTTCCGCGATCTCGCGTTCATCGATTGCGATCTTGCCGGTGACGCGGATCATGCCGCGGTAGCGTAGCGCGAATCGAGCGTCGGCGAAATCCAGTCCCGGCGCGCGAGCCGGCCGAACCGGCCCAGGCTATCTCGCCGGC
>JASHXZ010000542.1 GCA_030043285.1 Xanthobacteraceae bacterium
AGCGATCTCGATGTCACGGCCTCGCTCGCCGGCCGCACCGCCGCGCCGGCGCGTCAAGCGGTGCCAATCCGCCGCGGCGGCTTTGGCGGCGTCGCTGGCTTGGCCGATTATCTGCAACGCGAGCGCATCGATGCGATGATCGACGCGACCCATCCGTACGCATCTGTCATTTCCGCCAATGCCGTTGCGGCGGCACGCGAAGTCAACGTGCCGTTCGTGGGTCTGCAGCGTGCGCCGTGGAGTGCAATGGCCGGCGATCACTGGATAGACGTGAGCGGCGTAACGGCCGCTGTCGAAGCGTTGGGACAAACAGGACGGCGCGTTTTTGTCACGCTCGGCCGCAGCGAGCTGGCGCCGCTGCAACAGGCGCCGCAGCACCATTATCTGATCCGCAGCGTCGATCCGATCGATCCGCCGCTCGCTCTGCCGCAGGCGCACTACATCACCGGCCGCGGCCCGTTCGCCACAGCGAACGAGCGCGCGGTGATGACTGAACATCGCATTGACATCGTCGTCGCCAAGAACAGCGGCGGCACCGCGACCTACGGCAAGATCGCAGCGGCGCGCGCGCTCGGCCTGGCAGTAATCATGCTGCGCCGGCCGCCGCCGCCCGACGGGCCCGCCGTGCATAGCGTCGACGACGCGCTGGCGTGGCTCGATCATGCGCTCACCTCGACGGCCGTTGCCGCACGCGGCGTGTAGACCAGCGGCGGCAGCCCCGGCCGCACGATCAGCCGCGTCTCGCGTGTGCCGACGATGACGAGGGTCGCCATGTCGGCGGGATTCTTCCGCGCGATGTCGAGCGTGGTGACGCTCACCGTCTCGCCGGCGCGGCCGACGGCGCGGCCGAACACCACCGGCGTCGCATCCGGCAGATGCAGGCGCAAGCGCTCGATCGCAGCGCCGAATTGCCACGGCCGCGCTCGCGACACCGGATTGTAGAGTGCGATGACAAAGCCGGCGCCCGCCGCCGCGTCGAGCCGCCGTTCGATCAGCTCCCAAGGTTTGAGATTATCGGACAGCGAGAGCGCGCAGAAATCGTGGCCGAGCGGCGCGCCGATCCGCGCCGCAACCGCGAGCATCGCGGTGATGCCGGGCACGATCGCAACGTCGAGCCGGCGCCAGCGCTCCGGCCCGGTTTCGATCGCTTCGCATAAAGCCGCCGCCATCGCGAACACGCCGGGATCGCCGCCCGATACGACAGCGACACGCGCGCCGCTTGCAGCATGATCGAGCGCGGCGGCGGCCCGCGCGCTTTCCTCGCGATTGTCGCTGGCATGGCGGCTCTGGCCGTCACGCACCGGCACGCGATCGAGGTACGCCGCATAGCCGTACAGCGCCTGCGCATCGGCGAGCGCCGCCGCTGCTTCGGCGGTGAGATAGCGCGCATCGCCTGGCCCCAAGCCGATCACGGCGAGATGCCCGCTCACGTCGCTCATGGCCGCCGCTCCCAGCCGGGCACCAGTACGATGGCGAAATACGGCGCGTCGTCGTCGGCCTTGGCGGCAAGCGGCAACAATTTGGCGTCCGCCATGGTGCCACGCTCGACGTAAAGCGCGCGCTCGAGCCGGCCGCTGCCTTGCAGGGCGCGCCGCACCTTCGGCAAATGCCGGCCGATCTTCATCACCACCGCGGCGTCGGCGTCGGACAGCCGGCGAATGAGTTCGGCTTCCGGCAAGGTCGCCGGCAGCACGGTGAACACGTCGTCGCCCTGCGCCATCGGTGTCGCCGCCGCCGACCAGCAGCCCGACATGCCGGTGACGCCGGCGACGATCTCGGCGGAAAAACGCGGCGCAAGGCGCGCGTGCACGTGCATGTAGGAACCGTAGAACAGCGGATCGCCCTCGCACAACACGACGACGTTGCGTCCGGCCTCGAGTTCTCGCGCGACTTTGCCGGCGGCATGGTCGTAGAACGCGCACAACGTGTCGCGATACGCGGCGCTGCATTTCGGAATTTCGCTGGTGATCGGGTAAATGAGCGGCAGCTCGGTTACGCCGTTGCGCAAATGCGGCGCCGCAATGCTGCGCGCGTGGCCGGGTTCGCCGCGTTTGGCGAAGAACGCCACCACGTCGGCCTCGCGCAGCGCGCGCGCCGCCTTCAACGTCACCAGCTCCGGATCGCCGGGGCCGACGCCGACGCCGATCAGCTTGCCGGCGGCGCTCATAGGCCGGCCCTCGCCAGCGCGTTGATTGCGGCCGCCGTGATGGCGCTGCCGCCGATCCGGCCGCGCACGGTGAGAAACGGCACGCCGCGCGAATTGTCCGCCAGCATCGCCTTCGATTCGGCGGCGCCGACAAAGCCGACTGGAATGCCGACGATCGCCGCCGGCTTTTGTGCGGTGTCCGAATCGATCAGCTCCAGCAGACGAAACAAAGCAGTCGGCGCGTTGCCGATGGCGACCACCGCGCCGGCCAGCCGGTCGAGCCAAAAATCGACCGCCGCCGCCGAGCGCGTGGTGCCGCGCGCTTGCGCCAGCGCCGGCACGCGCGGATCGTTGAGCGTGCAGATCACCTCGTTGCGCGCCGGCAGGCGCGCCCGGGTGATGCCGTGCGCCAGCATCTGCGAATCGCAGAAGATCGGCGCCCCCGCCGCGAG
>JASHXZ010000543.1 GCA_030043285.1 Xanthobacteraceae bacterium
ACAGATCGTTCAGGCAGCCACTCGGGTTGTCGCGCGTCGCATTGGCCCGACTGCAATCCTGCTGTTGCGCGGCCTGATAGAACCGATGCGTCATGTCGCCGGTGTAGTCGTCGTCGCTGATGTTCGGCCCGAGCAGCGGGAACGGACCGGCCGGTAGACCGCCGGCGCCGGGGACGCGCGTGTCGAGAACGTCATTCGGCAGGCCGGTGGCGCCGGTCGTCGTCAGCTCTTGATTGGCCGGCTGGATGTCGGTCTCGCCGCCCACGGCTGCGAAATCGGCGAAGCTTGTCACCGGCGCGTCCGGAAACTGGTTCGACAAACCGTTGACCACCTGGCCGACGTTCGCCAGCGACCCTTGAGTGCCCGGAGCGCCGTTGGTGTTGGGCTGCGGCATGTTGCTGCCGGCGTACGGCGTCTTGGCGCCATTCGGCGCTCCGAAATACCACAGTGCCTGCGGCGCGACGGCATATTGCTGCGCCAGGCCGAAATGCGGTCCCGGCGAACCGTCCTCGTTGACGATGCCCTTGGACAACAGGTTGGAAATTTTCTCGCCGTGCCCCTTCGGCTTGTACACGCCGAACGTATGATCCAAGCCGCGGTTTTCGCCGATCAGGATAATGACATGCTTGATTGGCGATCTGGTTTCGAAAGCGGCGGCAGGATCGGGCCGAGGTGGCGCGCCGTAGCTGTTGGCAACATAGCCGAAGGCGGAAAGCGCCAAGACCGAAGCGCAACACGCCGCCCAGCTTCGCCATTGTCGCAAACGTCCGGTCCTTGATTGCATGATTTGTCTCCCGTCGCGTTGGACTTGTAAATGCTGGAGACGCTAGCCGGCCATGATGACAGGGACGCTTCGGTTTTGTTTCAGCGCACAATTCATTCGCGTCATCGAGCGGGCAGATGCGCTGAGATTGCGATGAGGCGATAAAGATCTTTATGCGCGGGCCAAGGATGCGCGCGGTCGTCGCCGATAATTTCGTTTCGGTGCAGGCGATCCGCGACCCGGCGAACCGACGCTACCTTTTGGCAGCATCGAGCGTTTGTTGCAGGGCGGCAAAGTGCGAGTCGTGCACTGCGGGATTGAACAGCGACCACGGTTGAGCGGCGTACAGCAGGCTGGGAACAGCGGCGAGTGAGAGGTTGCGATAATTCTTGTATTCGGCGGCGGCATCGTCGAAGCGGCCGGCGGTCGCGGCGTCGTCGATACGGCGCAGCCGCAGCACCAGGTCTTTGAGTGCCGCGCGCGCGCGCAGACGCTGTTCATCCCCGCCCGCCACGGACGCGTCCTTGTGGTCGGGAAACCATTCGATCAATTCGCGCAGCTCCAAATCGACGGTGTCCACGGCAAGCGCAATCACGGAGGTGTCGTGCGACGCAATCGCCGTATCAAGCACGCCGGCGAAGTCGTTGATTTCCTTTACTTGCGCCCCAATGCCATCGCGTTCGTACGGCCGCTCGGCGTCGCCGATAGCGGTCAGGTAGGCGACCAGGTCGTGCTGGTCCTGGCGCGACAGGTTGAGGCCGAAGACGCGGTCGAAGTGGCCCACAACCTGATCGTATGTGTCATAGCGGCCGTCGTGGAAATACGGCGCATTGAAGTCGGCGTTGAGCAGCGTGGGCGTCTTGAACAGTCCGCCGGAGCCGACGTCGTGTTGTAAATGATCGACGAACGCGGCGGACGGCACGTGGCAGGTCGCGCAACTCAGGTTCGGATCGTGCGGGAAGGGCTTGATAAACAGCGCCTCGCCGCGGCGTTCGGCGTCGCTGCTGCGCGCATTGAGCCGTCCGCCGGGATTAAGGCTGAAGTTGCGCAGGAAATCGATGTCGCGAATGTAGGCGACCATGGCATCGAGGATCGCCGGCGGCGGCTCGGGTCCGGCGAACTCGTTGACGATGACGTTGCGGACGAAGTCGCGCAGCGACGCGCTGCGCCCGTCGTTGCCATAAGGCGCCAGATAGCGCGCGCCGCGAAGGCTCGGAATGCGCACCGGGTCGAACACGCCGTTGTCGGCCTTGGGACTGAACAGCGCCCCGGTGGTGTCGAAGGTGCCCGGATGCGCCGACATGTGCGGAATGCTGAGCTTCGGATTGGCGGCGCCGTTGACGTGGCAGGTGTTGCAGCTGATGCCGGCCCGGCGGGCCAGCCCGCCGAGGATAGCGGGCGAGCTAAAGGCGAGATCGCCGAGATTGATCAGATAGGACTTGCGGCCGCCGATCGCTTCGGAGTGGAACACCTCGCGCGGGGTGACCAGCGCATCCGCATTGAGCTCGCTGCCGGCCGGCAACGCGGTTTGCTGGCCGTAAAGCGGAAAAGAGACCGCCTGCCGGAGTGCTGCCGTCAGCAACAGCAATGCCGCGGTCGCCCACACGACCGCACGTCCGTGGCGGCGGAGGATCATTGACCGCTGCCCTCGAGCGTCGGCGTCGCGACGCCAAGCTTCGGCGCGGCCGCCTGTAGGCTCAAGATCAGCGTTTCGCTTGCCTTGCGCAGCGCATCGGCGTCCACGCTCCGCAGATCGGGGGGCGACACGAGCTGCTTGAGTTGTCCGATTTCGCTGCGGATTTGCTCTGCCGCTTTCGGGTCGGCGGCATCGAGCGTCGGTGCGAACAGGGTCCGATACGCCGTATCGATGCCGTCGACATTGTTGCGCATGTCGTTGAGCGAGGTGCCGCTGATCCGGGACTCGCCGCCGTCGACCTTGCTGTCGCCGACCTCGTAGGCGAGGCGGGCGACGCCGTTGAGCAGGCCCTCAGGCGTCAGCCGCAAGGAGCGAACCTGCGCATCGAGGTCGGACAAATTCGCAATCAGTGCGTCGGTCGCGGTCCCCATAACCGACGGATCGCCGGCGAACAGATTGGCCTCGACGCCGTGGAAACCCGAAACCGCGTCCGGCCAGGCATCGATGGCGGCGTCCAAGCGCGGCACGAACACGCTGGTGAAGACTTCCGAACGCTCCCAGCCGACACGGGCGTCGATCCAAGCCTTCCGCGCCCCGACAATGTCGCGCGCCGTCAATCGTCCGCGCATGGCGCGCGCGCCGGCCAGGGCCCGATCGATGTCGGCGACAAGATAGGGCCGGTAGCGCTCCACAGCCGCATCGAGCGGCCCGGCCTTGGCCGGGAGCGCGGCCGCCAATGCAATGCCGCAGGCTATCAACGGCAGAATGGTGCGCGACCCATCAAGTCTGGCCGATGCGACGCGCATGAACTGATGGAAGGTAAAACCGGCCACTTGCCCACCCGACAGGCCAAGGTAGCCGCGCCTTGTGGCGTTTTATGATCAGTTCGATGAAGGTCGCATAACGGTTTTGTAAAAGCCCTCGTTCGGACTGCAGGTGAGGATTTGCTCGCGGCATCAGTTCAGCAGGAAGCCGAGCACCGTGTCGGCGTAGGCTTGCGGCTGCTCGAGATTGGAGATGTGCGCGGCGTCCAGCACGGCGATCCTGGCGCCGGGAATGTGCGCCTGGATGAACTCGCCGGCTTCCAGCGTCGTGGCCGGATCGTATTTGCCGGCGATCACCAGCGTCGGCACGGTGATTTTCGCCAAGAGCGGCCGGTGGTCCATGTCGCGGATCGCTTCGCCGCAGCCGACATAGCCGTCGACCTTGGTGGCCAAAAACATGTCGCGCATTTTCGCCATGGCGGCCGGCGAGCGCTCGCGAAAGCCTTTGGTGAACCAGCGCTCCATGTTGGCGTCGACCATCCCCTCCAAGCCCTTCTCGCGCACCATTTTGATGCGGGCATCCCAGCTCGACCGATCGGGGAAATAGGCCGCGGTGTTGGACAGGATGAGCTTGTCGATGCGGTCGCCCGCATTGGCGCCGAGCCACATGCCGACCATGCCGCCCATCGACAGGCCGCACCAATTGATCTTCGCAATGCCGAGGCCGTCGAGCACTGAAAGCACGTCGCGGCCGAGCCGCTCCATGGTGTACGGGCCTTGCGGCACGCCCGAGCGGCCATGGCCGCGGCGGTCGTAGCGCACCAGGCGAAAATGGCGCGTGAACGGGCCGGCCTGATCGTCCCACATGTGCAGATTGGTGCCGAGCGAGTTCGACATCATGAGCACCGGGGCGTGCTCGGGCCCTTCCACCTCGACGTGGATCGTGCAGCCGTCGTCGGTCTTGATCTCCGGCATCGCCGTTCTCCTCCCTGTGTTTCTTATTGCACAGGCTAATGTCTCTGTTCAGAGCTCCGCAAGAGGCGTATCGGCCCCGCTGAACAAGGGCTTTCCACGCCGCCCGCGAGACGGTAAGCCGTGCCGAACCCGAGATTTTGAGGAGTGCGCGATGGCTATGACGATGAACGGCGAATATGAGCTGCCGGTGCCCCCGCAAACGGTTTGGGACAAGCTCAACGATGCCGCCACGCTGAAGGCATGCATTCCGGGCTGCGAGCAGCTCGACAAGACCTCGGATACCGAATTTCAGGCGGTGGCGACGACCAAGATCGGTCCGGTCAAAGCCAAGTTCAAAGGCAAGGTGACCCTGTCGGATCTCGATCCGCCGAACGGCTACAAAATCTCAGGCCAGGGCGACGGCGGGGTCGCCGGCTTTGCCAAGGGCGGAGCGACGGTCAAGCTCACGCCTAAGGACGGCGGCACGGTGCTCAGCTATACGGTCGAGGCGCAAATCGGCGGCAAGCTGGCGCAGCTCGGCCAGCGGCTGATCAACGGCGCGGCGAAAAAAGTTGCCGACGATTTTTTCAAAAACTTCGTCGCGGCGGTCAGTCCCAAAAGCACGTAGGAAGAGTGCGTAGGGCAGCGAGCCCGCCCGCGAGATGCGGACGGGCTCTTTGTG
>JASHXZ010000087.1 GCA_030043285.1 Xanthobacteraceae bacterium
TGCAATCTGGACCAAACCAACACCTGGAAGGGCTTGTCATGGCCGAAGGTTCCAAAGAGCGAACTTATAGCGATGAAGAAATTCAGCAGCGTCTGCAGCGCGACCTGCCGCATTGGCATCTCGAGAACGGTTGGATACGCCGCAAATATCGCACCAACAGTTGGAAGGGCACGCTGATGGTCATCAACACGGTCGGCCATCTGGCCGAGGCGGCGTGGCATCATCCCGACATCACCGCGTCCTATGCCTGGGTCGAGGTGCGGCTGCAAAATCATGCCGCCAAACGCATCACCGATAAGGATTTCGAGCTGGCAAAAAAGATCGAGGACGTCGTGCACTGGCAGCCCGCCCAGGAGGGCGGTGCGCTGGAAGGCACTCCGGCAAAGGATCAGCGCTTCGCTTACATCAAATATGATTGAGCGCCGCGCACTTTTCGACCCGCTCAGGTCGGGATAGCGGAAATGCAGCGTGCATGGATTGCCGGAGAGGCGGTGACGCTGGACGCGGCGATTGCCGAGGCGGCTAGGCTCGTCGCTGCAAGCAATCAGCCGCTGATTGCCGGGTTGGGCACTGATGTCGCCGGCGCCCGCGCGGCGATAGCGTTGGCGCAGCAGGTCGGCGCCGCAATCGACCACATGCACTCTGAAAGCCTGCTGCGGGATCTCGACGTCGTGCGTTCCTCCGGCGTCATGTTGACGACGCCAACCGAGACTGACGTGCATGCCGACACGCTCCTGCTGGCAGGCCCGCTTCCGCACGACGGACTGTTCCAACAAATCGTTTTGGGCTCCAAGCGGCCAGCCGAACGGGGCAGGGCACTTCGCATTTTTTGGCTTTGCCCGGGAAGCAGTGCGGCGACAGCGGCCGGTGGCAAGAACAATATTCAGATTATCGGCAGAGCGCCCGGCGACCTGCCTGCCCTGCTCGCCGCGCTACGCGCGCGCGTCGCCGACCGGCCCATTGCCAAAGTCGCGGTCTCCGCAAGGTTGCTGGAGCAAATTTCGCGCGACCTCAAAGCTTCACGATTCGGTGTCGCGATCTGGTCTGCCGCGAGCATCGATGCGCTGACAATCGAGATGTTGTGCGGTCTGGTCAATGACCTCAATGCGATGACCCGCTTTTCCACGCTGCCGCTGCTACCGGCCGACAACGCGCTCGGCATTCTGCAGGTCTGCGGCTGGATGACCGGCGTTCCAATGCGTACCGGCTTCGGCCGCCTCTATCCGCATCATGATCCGTGGCTGTTCGATCGCCGGCGCCTCGCCGAGGCCGGCGAGACCGATTGCGTCATTTGGATTTCAGCCTATCGGGCCGAAGCGCCGCCCTGGCGCGAAGCACCGCCAACCATCGCCCTGACGGCCGACGGAGCCGGCTTCCGGATGCCGCCGCGCGTCCATATTGCCGTCGGCACTCCGGCGGTTGACCATGCGGCTGTCCATTATGTTCCATCGATCGGGACACTGGCGGCGCTCGCCGCGTCGCAGCCGAGCCAAATGATTTCCGTGGCTGATGCGGTATCGCGCATTGCTGCCGCGCTGCCGGACGATGGAGCGGGTCGATGCTGACGCACCTGGTCGGCGGCCGTGTCATCGATCCGGCCAACGGTCGCGACGCGGTGGGCGATGTGTGGTGGCGCGATGGACGCATCATCGACGCGCCGAGCGAGACGCGTACCGAGGCGACCTACGACGCGACCGGCAAGATCGTGATGGCCGGTGCCATCGACATCCATTCGCACATCGCCGGCTGGAACGTAAACACCGCGCGTCTTTTGCTGCCCGAATATCATCGGGCCGCCGCGCAGCGTCCTGCCGCGACGCCGTTGTCATACGCCGGATGGTCGACTTTCGAGACCGGATGCCGCTACGCCGCGATGGGTTTCACCACCGTCGTCGAGCCGGCGGTATCACCGCATTATGCGCTGCACGCTCACCTTGAACTGGCCGACATTCCGATCATCGATAAGGCCACACTCGCAGTGCTCGGTAACGACGATTATCTGCTTACCCTGCTGCACGCCCAGGAAAGCGAATCGGCAATCGAGGATTACGTTGCCTGGATCCTCGACATGACACGCTCGATCGGCATCAAGGTCGTCAATGCGGGCGGCGCGGCGGCATTCAAGGAAAATATACGCCAGTTCTCGCTTGACGATGTCGTGCCAAACTACGGGGTCTCGTCGCGGAAAATCGTCAACGCGTTGCAGCACGCAGTCAATAACCTGGGCGTGCCGCACCCGCTTCATGTGCATTGCAATAACCTTGGGCTTGCCGGGAACGTCGCTACCGCGCTCGACACGATAGCGGCGGCGGAGGGATTGCCGCTGCATCTCGCGCATTTGCAATTCTACGGCTATGGCACCGAAGGCGAGCGAGGTTTTTCTTCCGCTGCAGCGCGGCTTGCTGAAGCCGTGAATGCGGCGTCGGACGTGACCGTTGACGTCGGCCAGGTCATGTTTGGGCCCACGGTGACGATATCGTCCGATGTATTGCGCCAGTTCAACGCACGCGGTCGTGCGCGACCGAGAAAGTGGCTGATCCTCGACGGCGACGCCAACGGTGCCGGCGTCGTGCCGTACGATTATCGTCGCAGCGATTTCTACAACGCCGTGCAGTGGGCCGTCGGCCTCGAATTGTTTTTGCTGATCAACGATCCCGAACGCGTGTTCTTCACCACCGATCATCCGAACGGCGCCCCCTTTACCAGCTATCCCGAGATTTTCGCGCTGCTCATGAGCCGCGATCTGCGCGCGAAATGGATCGCCGATCTGCCGCGCGCGGCGATGGCGATGACGACGCTTCCGTCGATCACGCGCGAATATACGCTGCCTGAGATCGCGGCCATGACCCGTGCGGCGCCCGCGCGTCTTTTCGGCTTGACCGATCGCGGCCATCTCGGCACCGGCGCAGTGGCGGATGTGGCGGTGTACGAAGACGATGCCGACCGCGCCAAAATGTTTCGCGCCGCCGCGCTCGTATTCAAAGACGGCGAACGCGTCGTGCGCGACGGCGAGATTACGCGCCGCACTTGGGGCCGCGCCCTCACCGTCGCGCCGCCGCGCGACCGCGCGACCGACCGGCGGATGAAAGATTATTACGACGCGCGCTACGGCGTGTCGGATGAGTTGTTCAAAGTCCCAGCCCACGCTTTGGGTCGACCGGAACCGTTTGGGGTCGTGCCATGCCGGCCTTGACGATCAAAGGCGTGCAGATCGACGACACCTTCGCCGAAGCCTTCGGCATGCGGGCAACCGCGCTCATTATCACCGCCGACACCGCGAGATGGGCACGACAAGCCGCGGTCACGATGACCGGGATGGCCACTTCGGTCATCGGTTGCGGCTGCGAGGCCGGCATCGATCGCGAACTCAACAGCAGGCAGACGCCGGATGGTCGGCCAGGGATTCGGGTTTTGCTGTTCGCGGTGTCGACGGCCGAACTGCAGAAACAGGTGCAGACCCGTGTCGGGCAATGCGTGCTGACGAGCCCGGGTTCGGCCTGCTATTCCGGTCTCGAAGGTGAAGAGTCGCTGCGCCTCGGCGACGGGCTGCGTTATTTCGGCGACGGCTGGCAGATTTCAAAGCGCGTCGGCCCGAAACATTTCTGGCGCATCCCGGTGATGGACGGAGAGTTTGTGTGCGAGGCGAGCGCCGGTTTGACCAAAAAAGCGGTCGGTGGCGGCAACCTTATCATTATCGGCCGTACGGCGCAGACGACGCGAGCTGCCGCCGAGGCTGCCGCCGCCGCTATCGCCAAAGTCCCGGATGTGATCGCGCCTTTTCCGGGCGGCATCGTCCGATCAGGTTCGAAGGTCGGCTCCAAATACAAGGGCGTACCGGCCTCCACCAACGATGCGTATTGTCCGACGCTGCGCGGCGTCGTGAAGACCGCGCTCGAGGCCGATGCGGCTGCGGTGCTCGAGATCGTCATCGACGGGCTCACGTCTGATGCCGTAGCCTCCGCCATGCGCGCCGGGATTGCGGCGCTCGTCAAGCTCGGCCCCAAACGCGGCGCCATGCGGATCAGTGCCGGCAATTACGGCGGCAAGCTCGGCCCTCACCACTATCACTTGCGGAGATTGCTGCCGTGACGCGGCTGACCCTTGCGCTGCGCCAACGCCCCAGCCAACGGCTCGATCTATCGCCGTTGGTGCCGCATCTCTTGGCCGGTAAATCAGCCCGCGAGATCGAACGTATCGAATTGCAGACGACGCGCCGTCGGGTCGCGGTCGGCGAGGTGTTTCGTCTGCGCATGGGGGATGCCGAGCAAATCTGCATCGAGGGGTCCTGCGAGCGCCTCGACTACGTCGGCCGGGAAATGACGGGTGGTGAGCTTCTGGTTGATGGCGATGTCGGCATCCAAGCCGGCCGGCTGTTGAGCGGCGGCCGGCTCGCGATCCGCGGCAATGCCGGGCCGTGGGCTGCGTCCGGGATGAAATCCGGGTTGTTGCAAATACTGGGCGCGGCGGGCGACCGGCTCGGCGGTCCGCTACCCGGAGAAATGAGCGGAATGCGCGGCGGCATCGTCGTCGTTCGCGGCGATGCAGGCGAGCGCGCCGGCGACCGCATGCGGCGCGGCACGATCATCATCGAGGGTCATGGCGGACCTTATCCCGGCAGCAGAATGATTGCCGGTACGCTCATCGTTTTGCGCAGCGCGGGCGCGCTGCCCGGATTTCTGCTCAAGCGCGGTACCATCGTGCTCGGCGGCGGTTGCGATGCACTGTCACCGACATTCGTCGATTGCGGCGTACACCAGCTCCTCGCCAATCGATACATGGCCGCCATGATCGAGCCCTACAGCAGGCCTGCGGCCAAGCTCATGCGCCGCCCGCTGAGGCGGCTTGCCGGCGACATGGCGGTGCTGGGCAAAGGCGAGATCTTTGTCGAAAACACGACGGAAGCTTAGCGACAAAGCTTCGTAATCCACCTGGAAATTGCGTAAGATAAGTTGAGGCTAAGGCGGCGGAGGCACCTCATGGACATCGTAGCTATCGTGTTCACTGTTTGCACGCTGGCGCATCCCGACCAGTGCGAGGAACGGCGGATCGAATATTTTTGGCATGGCTCGTTGCGCGCCTGTGTGCAGGGCGCACAGCCTTATCTCGCACAATGGATCGGCGAGCATCCGAATTGGACCATCAAACGATACCACTGCGAATTCCCCCGCAAGAGAGATAAAGCCGATGCGCCTGGAGCAGCGCGCCCGGCGTGACGCGTTCCTTGAAAAAATCGGCAGCCGCCCGCTGATAATGGGAATCCTTAATCTGACGCCGGATTCGTTTTCCGACGGCGGGCGTTTTGTTGCAGCGGAGGCGGCATTGTCGCATGCAGCCGCTATGGCGGCCGCCGGCTGCGATATCATCGATGTCGGCGGCGAATCGACCCGGCCCGGAGCCATTTCGGTCACCGAGGCCGAGGAGCTTTCGCGCATCGAAGCAGTTTTTGCCCAGCTTGCGCTCCGCCTCGCCATTCCGCTTTCGATCGACACTTACAAAGCAAGTGTCGCGGCGCGCGCGCTGGAGATGGGCGCCATCCTGGTGAACGACGTCTGGGGTCTGCAGAAGGATCCGGCGATGGCCGATACGGTCGCATCGGGCGAAGCCGCAGTCGTGATCATGCACAATCGCACCGACAAGGACGCCACGCTCGACATCCTCGCCGAGATCAGACGATTTTTTGCCCGTTCGCTTGAATTGGCGGATGTTGCCGGAATCCCGCGCTCGCGCATCATCCTCGATCCCGGGATTGCCTTCGGCAAGACCGCTCGTCAGAACGTCCAAGTGATTGCCCGGCTCGGCGAGCTGACTGACTTTGGCTGTCCGATCATGGTCGGACTGTCGCGCAAGACCTTTCTTGGATCGCTGGTGGAGGGCGGTATCGAGGGACAACTCGTCGGCACCGTCGCGGCCAATCTCGTGGCAGCGATGCACGGCGCCTCGATCTTCAGAGTCCATGACGTCGCCGCGCATGTCAGTGCGCTCAAAGTGCTGGACACGATCTGCGCCGGCGGGAACCTGGATTAATTTGCCGTAAGCCCCGAACATTCGCCATGGGACATTGTAAGGCGTTTGTCTTGCACTTGACCGCATAAGGGCGCAGACCGCTCCACGACAGGAGCCACAACAGGGAAGTTGGTCATGACTCGCGTTATCGTATCGGTCGGGCTCGGCGCCATGCTGCTGTTTGCTTGCGGCGCCAACTCGAAGGCAAAAGCGGTCGAGCTCAACGATTATCCGACGTCGGCGCGCGTCGACTACGTCTTTGGCTGCATGAAGGCCAACGGCGAAACGCAGGTTTCGCTGCAGAAATGCTCCTGTTCAGTCGACATCATCGCCTCGCTGTTGCCCTACGACCGTTATGTCGCGGCCGAGACCGTGCTGAGCATGGCGCAAGTCCCCGGCAATCTCGGTGGCGAATTTCGTTCGACGGCGATTGCCCACTCGGCGATTGAGGATTTGCGCCGCGCGCAGGCCGAGGCGGAAGTCCGCTGTTTCTGACGGCTTTTTCCGACGACGCCGTTCACATGGCTTCGACCGGCCACTCGTCCTTGAAGACGTGGCCCTCGGTGTCCTGGGCTTCGGCGCGGAAGGTGCTCGCGCCGTTTGGCATATAGGAAAACCGGATGTTGGGATTTTCCGAGATCGATATGCCGCCGTCCATTTCCAGGACAAGCTGATCGCCCTGCCAGACGCGCAGTTCCCGGACGATGAACAGGGGAATGTAGAGCAGCGAAACCTGGTCGCGTTGCAGACCGGAATTGTTGGCATGGCGAATCATGATCTGGGCCTCGCGCCGTGTAGTAGCGGAGGCCGCAGTCGGCATGGCGAATTGCCGAAAACGCATCTGCCCCAGCGGCGTTTCGCCTTCCGCGCTGCTTGTCATCGGCGCCGAGCAGCCGCCGGAGGCTTTTATATAGGTCGCGATCACGTAGAGCTGGCCGTCGCTAAGCTCAGCCACGGCATGGACGTTGGTGTAGGAATTTACGCGCACGCGCGTCGAAATCATCGTCACGCCGGCGCCGACCTTGAAGGTGGCGGCGACCGGCGAAGGATTGTCGTCGATAACGAGCGTGATTGAGCGAAGCGTGCGCGCATCGCCCTTTGGCAGCGTCGTGCGCATGGTGACCGGAACCACCGCGGCGTCCTCGGCGCGCGCCGGCATCTCGAGTTCAAGGAGGCCGGCACCGTCCGCCAGCGGCCGTTTGCCAAAGGCCGCGGCAGCAATTTGCGGCCATGGATCATCGTCCGCATTTGCCGGCGCCATTTGCATGGGCCCCAATGCCGTCGCGGCCGCAAGCATGCCCAGCCTTAGGCTCAGCAATCTCCTGTCAATCATGGGTCTGCCTCGTGCTGTCGTCTGGCCGCGTCCGTTCATTGCCATTCCAACTCGGAGTACGCGGCAGTGGCATTGCGCGCATTATAGTCCTCAAATAGTTCCCAATGCGATTTTTCGGAAGTGCCGGCGATTTGCGCCGCTTTTGCGAGTGGAACCCCGCGCTTGATCAGGTCGCTGCAATCACTCTCCAGCCGCTGCAGATAGGACCTTTCATCGTTGAGCGCGCCGGGCCAGGGCGACGGCGCCGGGCCATGACCTGGAATGACCCTTTGCGCCGGAATCTTCGCGAGGTCGTCGATGGTCTTGAGCCAGCCACGGATGCTGCCGTCGAGAACCGGGATATGGCGCACAAAGACCAGATCTCCGGCGAACAGCGTGCCGCTCGCCTTATCAAGTACCGTGAGATCGGTGTCGCTGTGCGAGGTGCGCCAAGCTTGCAACACGAGCGGTCGATGACCGAGGTCGAGCTTCATCTGATCGGCGACCGTCAACGTCGGCGGCACGATCTTCACATCGTCGAGAAGGCTGCCCATGCTCGGCCGAAAAGATTTGAGATAATACGGCCCGCGCTCGGCCAATGATCGCGGCAGATTATGATGGCCGACGAAGATGGTGGGCGGCCCGAAGGCCGCATTGCCGAACACATGATCGGGGTGGCCGTGGGTATTGACGACATACCGGATCGGCTTGTCGGTGATTTCGCGTATGGCCGCGAGCAGCCGGCGGCCCTCGCGCACGCTGCCGCCGGTATCGACGACGGCCACGCCATCGCCGCCAATCACGAAGCCCAGATTGGCGATTGCACCTTCATTCGCCGCCGTCATCAGCGCGATTACGCCAGTGTGGACGTAGACGCCCGGTGCTACTTGATCGACCGCCAGCGGCGTTAGTCGGTCCTGCGGATAGGTCAGCGTTACTGACCTGAACAGCAGGAAGCCGACCATGAAAATAAAAATCGCGATCGATGTGGCGAAACGCCGTCGGGTCATTGTCATGCGTGACGATGTCATGTGCAGCGATTCATTTGCCCACGAAACGCACAACCCTGCCCAACCTTTCCAGCGTACAAATTTCGCCCAAACAGTGGGACGCGGTCGCGGCGAATTGCTATTGCGCTTCAACTGCTACAGGCATAGTATTGCACAAGTTTCCGGCTTCAAGGACGCCAACTGTTCAGGGAAAGGTTGGCGTTACTTCGAAGGCTTACGCGGGCTCCGAGAAAAGAATTTCTCGAGCCGCGCTGATGCCGTGACACGCTGCCGGAGATGCTTCCCGAGGCACGGGTTTGCGCCGCGAGGCCAGGCTTGCTTTGGGCTTGTTCACGTCGGTGCGCCCCCGTGAAAAACGCAGGGAGGACGCACGATGCGTTGCATGTCTCTCACAGTAGGGACTTTGGTGGGCGCGGTTGCCGCACTCGTCGGCAGCTCGGTCTATGCCCAGAACGATCTCGCCAAGATGTCGCAGAACCCCAACGAATGGGTGATGCCGGCAAAGAATTACGCCAATACCCGCTACTCGACGCTTAAGCAGATCAACGCCGGCAATGTCGGCAAACTGCAGGTCGCATGGACGTTCTCCACCGGCGTGTTGCGTGGGCATGAAGGCGCCCCGTTGGTCGTGGGCGACGTCATGTACCTGTCGACGCCGTTTCCCAACATCGTGTATGCGTTGGATTTGAATCACGACGCCAAGATCCTTTGGAAATACGAGCCGAAGCAGAATCCGGGCGTCATTCCGGTGATGTGCTGCGACACGGTCAATCGCGGCGTCGCTTATGCCGACAACAAAATCTTCCTGCATCAGGCCGACACCACGCTTGTCGCGCTTGACGCAAAAACCGGGAAGCCAATTTGGTCGGTGAAAGATGGCGACCCCACCAAAGGCGAAAGCGGCACGTCAGCGCCGCTCGTCGTCAAGGATAAAGTCTTAGTTGGCGATTCGGGCGGTGAATTTGGAGTGCAATGCCATGTGAC
>JASHXZ010000544.1 GCA_030043285.1 Xanthobacteraceae bacterium
CACCAGAAGCCGGCTTTGCCCCAGCGCTCATCGAGCGTAAAGCCGAACGCCTTCGGGAACCAGTAGTTGATGCCGGCGAACACGCCGAACACGACGCCGCCGATGATGACATTGTGAAAATGCGCGACCAGGAAAGCGCTGTTGTGGAGCACGAAATCGACCGGCGGCACCGCCAGCAATACGCCGGTGAGGCCGCCGAGGACAAACGTGATGATGAAGCCGACGGCATACAGCATCGGCGTGCGGAACACGATGCGGCCTTGGTACATCGTGAACAGCCAGTTGAAGACTTTGACGCCGGTCGGTACCGCGATGATCGACGACATGATGCCGAAAACGGCGTTGACATTGGCGCCGGCGCCCATGGTGAAAAAGTGGTGCAGCCAGACCATGAAAGAGAGGATGCAAATCCCGAGCGTGGCCCAAACCATCGAGCGGTAGCTGAACAGACCCTTGCCGGAAAAAGTCGCGACCACTTCGGAAAAGATGCCGAATGCCGGCAGGACCAGGATGTAGACTTCGGGATGGCCCCAGGCCCAGAACAGATTGACGTACATCATCTGGTTGCCGCCGGCATCGTTGGTGAAGAAATGCATGCCGACGTAGCGGTCCAGCAGCAGCATGGCGAAAGTCGCGGTCAGGACCGGAAACGCGGCGACGATCAGCAGATTTGCGGCGAGCGCAGTCCAGCAAAACACCGGCATGCGGAAATACGTCATGCCGGGCGCGCGCAGCTTGAGAATCGTGGTCACGAAATTGACGCCGGTCAGCAACGTGCCGATGCCGGAGATCTGCAACGACCAGAGGTAATAATCGACGCCGACATCGGGCGAGAAGGCGAGCTCGGAGAGCGGCGGATAGCCCCACCAGCTCGCCCGCGAGAACACGCCGATGACGAGCGACATGTTGATCAGCAGGGCGCCTGCCGCGGTGAGCCAGAAGCTGACCGAATTGAGCACCGGAAAGGCGACGTCGCGCACGCCGAGCTGCAACGGCACGGCAAAGTTCATCAGTCCGATGACGAGCGGCATCGCCACGAAAAAGATCATGATCGTGCCGTGCGCCGAGAAAATCTGGTTGTAGTGCTCCGGAGGCAGGTACCCTTGCGCGTTGCCGACCGCGATCGCCTGCTGGGTCCGCATCATGATCGCATCGGAATAGCCGCGCAGCAGCATGACCAGGCCGAGGATCACGTACATGATGCCGATGTGCTTGTGGTCGACGCTGGTCAGCCAGTCGCGCCACAGATAGGGCAGCCAGCCCTTGGCGACGATGGTGACAAGGATCGCCAGGATGACGATGACGACCACGGCCGCGCTGTACAGCGGCAGCGGTTCGTTGAACGGAATGGCCGCCCAGGTCAGCTTTCCGAGCATGTCAGTCTCCCGCGTAATGCGGTCGCGATGAGGCCGCGGGGGCCTCTGCCTTGGCGGGGCCCGCCACCGTCAGGTCGATGATGTGCTCGAACAGGTTTGGTGCCACGGAGCGATAGGTTTTGGGCGGCACGGCCTTGCTCGGCTTGGCCAGCGCGGCGTAACCGGTATCGTCGAGCGCCGATCCGCTGCCGCGCGCTTGTTGGAGCCAGGCATTGAAATCGGCGACCGGCACCGACTTGACGATGAACCGCATCTCGGAAAATCCTTCGCCGCTGTAATTTGCCGAAAAGCCGGGATACTCGCCCGGTTTGTCCGCCAGAAGGTTGAGATGGGTGGTCATGCCGCCCATCGTGTAGATCTGGCTGCCCAGTTGCGGCACGAAGAACGAATTCATCACGGTTGCCGAGGTGAGCCGGAATGCAATGGGAGTTGCAGCCGGAATGACCAGCTGATTGACGGCGGCGATGCCCTGATCAGGGTAGATGAACAACCATTTCCAATCGAGCGCCACGACGTCGACGTTGAGCGGATCGGACTTCCCGGCCGCCTGATCGGCATTCCCTGAGATCGGCGCGCGCGGATCGAGCTGATGGGAGCCGATCCAGATAACCCCGCCCAGCAGGATCACGGTCAGCGCCGGGATCGACCAGGTGACGAACTCCACGCGGCCCTCGTAGGACTCGTCGAGGCTGCGGGTGGCGTGGATGTTGGATGACCGGTACCACCAGGCGAATGCCAACGTGGCGACGATCACCGGAATGACGACGACCAGCATGATCGCGGTCGAATTGATGAGCAGAAGTCGCTCCGCCGCGGCGATCGGGCCTTGCGGATCGAGCACGCCTTCCGAGCAGCCGCCTAGCGCTGCTGCCGCGAGCAAGGTAAGAGCTTGCCGACAATATCGCACACCAAACCTCATCGCAGCCGGCGCCATCCGGCCACGCCGGCGCCAAGCTAAGTCCTTGATACTGCGGCGCCTAATTTTGGCCCGTCCGTTGTTGTCGTCAGTTGGCGAATTTCGACAATTCGTTGCGCAAGGAAATCAACGTTCAGCGCAGTTTTTCACAAGCAAGTCTCGAACCGATACCTATGTTCCAGCCATCGACACGAGCCACCGGATTTGAAGGACGATACGAAAGGCGATCAAATTCGCGAGAACTCGCTTGCCGATGGGAACTTTTTGGCGGCTAGCTGACTGCCTTCGCGAGGGCGGCGGCTCGCAGCGCAAGCAATATCCCCGAGTTCTGAATGGTCCCGGTTCACCCGATTGTCTTCCTGATCGACGTCGATAACACGCTGCTCGATAACGACGGCGTACAGCAGGATTTGAAGGACCACCTGGAGCGCACCTACGGCGGCGACGCCCGGGACCGCTATTGGCGAATCCTGGAGGGTCTGTTTGCGGAGCTCGGCTACCGCGACTATCTCGGAGCCTTGCAGCGCTTTCGCGCCGAGCATCCACTCGAGGTGGAGCTGCTGTCGATGTCCGATTACCTCATCGACTACCCATTTGCCGACCGGCTGTATCCGTCCGCGCTCGAGGTGCTGAAGCGGCTGAAGAGCCTGGGTCAGACGGTGATCCTGTCCGATGGCGATGTCGTCTTTCAGCCCCGCAAGGTCGAACGGGCGGGCATTTCGGCTGCGGTCAACGGACGGGTGCTCATCTACATCCATAAGGAACAGGCGCTTGACGACATCGAGCGGCGCTTCCCAGCCAAACATTACGTGCTTATCGACGACAAACCGCGCATCTTGACGGCTGTGAAGCGGTCGTGGGGCGACCGCGTCACCGCCGTTTTTGTGCGGCAGGGCAGCTATGCGCACGATGCGCAAACCAAAGGCGCCTTGCCGCCAGCTGACGTGGCGATCGATCGCATCGGCGACCTTCTAAGCTTTGACCTGCCGCGATTGCAGTCGACGCCGCCAGCATCCGCATCAAAATTGGAGCCGGCGCGATGAACCCGACAAAGACGCTGCATGATCTCGGCCAGAGCCTCTGGCTCGACAATATCACCCGCAAACTCCTCAACAGCGGTACATTGCAACGCTACATCGACGAGCTCTCGGTGACCGGGCTTACGTCTAATCCCACGATCTTCGATCATGCTATCAGGAACAGCGCCGACTATGACGGCGACATTGCTCGGCTCTCGGCGCGCGGAACAGCCGCGGAGGACTTGTTCTTTGAACTGGCCATGGCGGATCTGACCCGGGCCGCCGACCTGCTGCGGCCTGTCTTTATGCGCACCGACGGCGTCGATGGCTGGGTATCGCTCGAAGTGTCGCCGCTTCTTGCGCATGACACACAGCGCACCATCGCGGCGGCACGAGATCTGAGCCGGCGCAGCGGCAAGTCCAACCTCTTCATCAAGATTCCAGGTACCAAAGAGGGCTTGCCGGCCATCGAGGCGGCGATCTTTGCCGGCGTCCCGGTCAATGTCACGCTGCTGTTCTCGCGCGAGCAATATGTCGCCGCAGCGGACGCTTACCTGCGCGGGGTCGAGCGGCGCATCGAAGCGGGTCTCAACCCCGCCGTAGCTTCGGTCGCGTCGGTCTTTGTCAGCCGATGGGACGTCGCGGTCGCCGGCAAGGTTCCAGCCGAGCTGACAAACCGGCTCGGCATCGCCGTCGCGCAGCGAACCTATCGGGCGTATGTCGAGCTCCTGAATTCGCGCCGCTTTCATCGTGCCGCTAACGCCGGCGCGCGCGCGCAGCGACTGCTCTGGGCGAGCACCGGCACCAAGGATCCCAAAGCGCCCGACACACTCTATGTGAGGGCGCTCGCCGCACCCTTCACGGTCGACACTATGCCGGACGCCACGCTCAACGCGTTCGCGCAGCACGGCGAACTTGGCGCGACGCTCGCGCCGGATGGCGGC
>JASHXZ010000545.1 GCA_030043285.1 Xanthobacteraceae bacterium
CTTGGCAAGCTGGTTTGGGTCTCGGGGGCGCTTCCTTGAACGCTCAGGCATGCCGCCACGGAACGGGTGTTCGCGCCAAAAGTCAAGGGGTCACTCCGCCATAATCAAACTGACCCACTACCCGGCGGTCGTAGACCCTTGACAAAACAATCCTTTCGAAACACGCGGCCGCCATTGCGATCGACGGCTTTCTCTGATCAAAACAAATCAGTTCGACTCGTCTTTTTGTCGGATTGTGCTTCGCGTCCATCAAAAAACTGAAACGCCGCTACGGCTCCCGCGACGAGACGTACGCGGCGAGTGCCAGCATGTCGTCGATGGTGAGGTTCTTGACGACCTGCTGCATCAGCGCCGGCGAGGGACCGGCGCGGCTACCGTCCGCAATCATGACAAGCTGGCGCACGATATAGTTTGCCTGCCGTCCGGCGATCGGCGGCACATCGCCGAGCCCGTGCAAGGTCGGGCCGTGACAGATCGCGCACGCGATGGTCTTGCCGTTGCCGCCGCTCGTCGCCAAAGCCTCGCCCTTGGCGATGCTGCCCTTCGGCACGAAGGCCACGAACCCCATGCGCGGGTCGCGGTTGAGCACGACCTGCTCGTCCTCTGGAATTTCGATGATGCGGTTGCCGATCGGCTCGCTGCCGCCGCCGGGCAGGCGCAGCCGCTTGTTGCCCGGCCCCACATAGGTCTTGGGCACGGTGTCGGTCTCGACCACGCGGATCCAGTGACGCGGCTTCACGGCGGCAAAATATTCGGCAGCGGCACGCACGTCGGTGTCGGAAATGTGCTCCGCAATGGTCGTCATCGAGCCGGAACCCTTGCGCGCGCCGCTTTTGTAGTCGGCCATCTGGCGGATGATATAGCTGACCGGCAGCCCCGCGACGTAAGCCGATTCATCGTGCCCGGTTCCGGTCGGCAGATGGCAGGCGCCGCACGCGCGCACGTTCGGCGCCTCGCCATGCGCCACCACCTGGGGCATCGGTGGATGGATGTCCGGATACCAATCGGGTGGATTGAACAGATCGTCGATCTGCTTGCGCGTGTAGGTCTTGGTGCTGCCGGGCGCTGTCTTTGGCTGGCCGTCATCCGGGGGCACCGCCGGCTGCACCTTGTCGGTCACCGGGAACGCCCAATCGGGCCGCTCTGTCGCCTGCGTGGCAAGCGGGACCGCGCCGATCAGCAGCGCCAAAGCCGGCAGCAACACCGTTGCACGCATGATTCCCCCCGTGATGTTCGGCCTTCGCCAGTTATTGCAGGCTGATATGCCCCTCGCGAATGACCTTCGCCCATTTCGCCTGCTCGGCCTTGATGAACGTGGCGAACTCCTGCGGCGACCCGGGCATTGCCTCGAACATTTGCGGTTCGAGAAAGCGCTTTTGGAAGGCCGGGTCGGAAAAAACGCGCTGCACTTCGGCGTTGAGCTTCAACACCAGGTCGTGCGGCATGGCGGCCGGCCCAAACAAACCGAACCACGTCACCGCCTGATAGCCCGGCAATCCGCTCTCGGCGACGGTCGGGATATCGGGCACCTGCGGCAGGCGCTTGGCGCTGCCGATGCCCAGTATCTTGATCTCGCCGGCCTGATACGCCGGCAGCGCCAGGCTGACGCTGACCGACATCAGATTGATGGTGCCGGCGCGCACATCGTTGAGCGCCGGCGTCGCGCCGCGATAATGCACCGGCGTGAATTTTACGCCCGCCATGTTCTCGAACAATTCGATGTTCATGTGCGGCGCCGACCCGATGCCGGCGGTGCCGAAGGTCAGTTGGCCGGGCTTCTGCTTGGCGAGCGCGATCAGTTCGGCCGCGTTGTTGGCCGGCAATTTCTTGTCGGCGAGCAGTGCCTGGTTGATACGGACGAGGCCGCTGATCGGCGCAAACGCCGTGTCGGTGTCGTACGGCAGCTTGCCCTTAGGGTAGATGACCGGATTGATCGTGAGGGTGCCGGCTTCGGCGACCATGAGGGTGTAGCCATCGGGCTCTGCCCTGGCGACGGCTTCGGCACCCAGAATGTGTGCCGCGCCGCCGCGGTTTTCGATTACGACCGGCTGGCCCCAATCCTTGGTCATGCCCTGGCCGAGCGCCCGCGCCACCGCATCGGTCACGCCGCCCGGCGCCGCGGTGACGATGATGGTAACCGGCCGCGTCGGATAGGCCGGCACTTGCGCGGCGGCGGCGCCGCACAGCCACGGCAGCAGCGCGAGCGCGTTGCGCCATTTGCTCATGTTTGCTCCTCCGCGTCCCGCCCACCGACGCCGGCGCGCGTGGTGACGAAACTTTAGGGCACCCTATGCCAGGATTCCGCCCTGGCCGAGGAGGCGCTATGTCGCGTTGGCAGGACGAAAAGGCGGAGCGCAATCGGCAAGCCGTGGCGCGGCTCCATCGTGCGCTGCCCGATATTTTTCCGTCCGCGGTTTTGTCCCGCGCGCTCGGTCGGCCGTTCGTGCCGCCGACGCCGCGGCTTGCGATCGATTCCTACTGGCGGGCCCATCCGTTTCGTGCCGATCGGCTGGCGCGCGCCCTGGCCGGCAAAAGCGGCGCGCCGGACGGCTGGCGCTGGCGCCTATCCGGCCATCGCCGCGATAGCTTGCCGACGACGTTTCGCGCGCCGCCGGCGCCGTATCGCGAGCGTGCCTTTGCGCGCGGGCCGGGTTTCTGCTGCGTCTGCGGCCAGCCGGCGTATCGCTTCGGCTGGCATGTCGATTTGTGGGACGCCGGCCCGAACAAAAACGCCGCCTGGCACTGCGCCTGCGTCATCGCCTGGCAGTTCTGGAACGCGCCGAGCGGCGAGATACGGCTGCTGCGCCGCTTGCAGGCGCGGCGTTGCGCGCAGAGCGGCGCGCGCCTGTGGAAGACCGCCGAAGTCGATCATCGTGTGCCGCTGTTTCGGGTCTGGGGCGAATACCGCGATACGGCTTGGCCGAAGCTGCTCGATTATTGGGGCCTGCCGAACCTGGAGGTGATCAACCGCGACGTCCATGTCGCCAAATGCGCCGACGAGGCGCGCGACCGCAGGGCGGCCGCGATCGCGTAGGGTGGGTTGAGCGAAGCGAAACCCGCCATGGGCATCCTTGGAAAATGATGGGTTTCGCTTCGCTCTACCCATCCTACAATCTGATCTCGCCCAGATTGATGCTGGCGCCGAGGTTGGCCTCGACGGTCTTGGAGCGCCCGCTCGAGAAAATCTGGACGGTGTAGCGCCCGGAATTTTCGTCGAGACGATCGAATTTGAAATCGCCGTAATTGTCGGTGGTGGTCACCGCGACCGCGGCGCCGTCCTTGAGCAGCTGCACGCTCGCGCCTTCGACGCACTCGACGGCGCCGCTCTTCACCTCGGCGACCGAGCCGCCGATGAAGCATTTCGAATAGCGCCACAGGTTGCGGTAATAGATGCGCGGCCGGGTGCCGAGCTCGGGCCGCATCACGTCGAGCTTTTCGTCCTGGGCGAGCCGCGCCATCTCGTCGTCCTCGACCTTGATGGCGCGCATCGCGCCGGTCGGGCAGGATTGCTGGCCGCGAGTCTGCTGCCAGCCGCGATCGAGCAAGTGGGCGTCGAACGTCCAGTGCTGCGGCAGCTGCAGCTCCTCGTTCCACCAGATGTGGCCGTACGGGCAGGCCTCGACCAAATCCTTGCGGCCCTTGGCCTTGACCGGATCGATCAGCACGATGCCGTCGCCGCGCTTGCTGATCGCGCCCGCTTTGTCGGCCTTGATGCAGGGCGCATCGTCGCAGTGATTGCACATGGTCGGCACGTAGGCGATGTCGATCATCGGCATCTGCCCGCGTTCTTTTTGCAGGATGTTGATCCACTTGTGGCCGTGCTTGGGCATCGGCGCCGAGTAGCCAGGCCATGCGTTATCGACGTATTCGTCCATGGCGGCGAGCGTGCACAGATTGCAATTGGTGCACTCGGCCACGTCGATGATCATGTTCCATTTTTTCATGCAGAAACACTCCACTACCGGACAGCACATATGCCGAAATCGGGCAAGCCCGATTTCGGTGCGCCACGGCCTACATCCTTCGAGGGCCGCTTCGCGGCCGCCTCAGGATGAGGTGAACCATTTATTTCGCCGGCACCAGATGCGCCTGTTCGAGCGTGCGCTTGATCTCCTTGTCCTTCTCCAGCGCCGCGAACGCTGCCGACAGGTGCTCGATACGGCCGTCCCACGGCTCGATCTGCACCAGCGAATTGGAGCCGGCGAGCGAGTGCGTGGTCTTGGTCTGGGTGCGCTCCGGGGTCAGCAGGTTGAGGCAGCCGCCGCGGTCGACCGATTTGCCCGGCTCGCCCATGGGATCGTAGATCGCCGAGGATTCGTAGCCGTGCGCGACACCGCGCGGCAGCCGCTGCGTCGGCAGCGCCGCGCAGATCACGGCGCCGCGGTCGTTGAACACCTTGACCAGGTCGTGCTTGCCGATGCCGCGCGCCTTGGCGTCCTCGGCGTTCATGCGCACGATCCAGTAATAGTAGCCGTCGACCTTGACGCGGTGATCCTCGATGTTGAGCAGGAACGAGTCCTTGCCGTCGCCCTGGGTGTGGAACGAATATTTCGAGTGCGGCGTGAGCAGCTGCAGCGGATAGCGCCGGAACAGTTCGCCCGAATGCGCGCCTTCCCAGGACGGCTCGTATTTGACGATCGGCGGCCGTTCCGGATCCTTGAAGCGCAGAAGCGAATTGCACTCGAATTCGAGCTTGCCGGATTGAGTCTGCAAGCCGCGCAGATATTCTTCGGTGTAGTCCGAGGGCAGCGGCTGCGCTTCCGGCACGTCTTTTTTGCGGTTCTCGAAGAACCAGCGGAACGACACCGGCGCGCGCAGTTTTTCCTTCTCGGACGGCACGACGAAATAGCCGCGCTTGAGGAACTTTTTCCACGAGATGTGCTTCGGCAGGTCGGAGGCGAGAAACACCCGCTTGACCCAGTCGATCTCGTTGACGCCCTCGGAGAAGTAATTGGCAAGGCC
>JASHXZ010000546.1 GCA_030043285.1 Xanthobacteraceae bacterium
CCAGGGCAAGGAGCAGCCGGGCACGATCGTGATCGATACGCCGAACAAATTTCTCTATCTGGTCGAGGACGGCGGCAAGGCATTGCGCTACGGCATCGGCGTCGGCCGCCCGGGTTTCACCTGGGCCGGCGTGAAGACCGTCACCGCCAAGCGCGAATGGCCGGATTGGCGGCCGCCCGAGGCGATGCTCAAGCGGCAGCCCGACCTGCCGCGCTTCATGGCCGGCGGCCCGCAAAATCCGCTCGGTGCGCGGGCGATGTATCTCGGCAGCACCGATTATCGCATCCACGGCTCGAACGAGCCGTGGACCATCGGCCACAACGTTTCCTCGGGCTGCATCCGGCTGCGCAACGCCGACGTGATCGATCTCTATGATCGCGTAAAGGTCGGCGCCAAAGTCGTGGTGATGTGAGTCTTGTAGCCCGGATGGCGCGGAGCGCAATCCGGGAAGACTCGTCGGCCGGCGCAGCGCTCCCGGATTTCGCTGTCGCTCAATCCGGCCTACGACAATGTCACGTCGTGTGCGGCGAGGAGTTGTGGAAATCCGTCGTCGAAAAAGAACGCGTATTCGCGCTCGCGCAGATCGGTCAGCGGATCGAGCCTGATCAACTCGGCGTCGACCTTGCCGGGGTGGCACATCACGACGCTGCCGTCGGGCAGACGATCGAGAAATTTCGGAAATAGTTTGGCGAAATCGGCCTTGGCACGGAACGCATAAGTGCCGGCGAAGGCCGGATTGGTCGGCACGCCGTGGGCGGCTGCCAGGCGCTGCAGCCGTCGGCTCAAGCCGTCGAGAATAAGTCCCTTGGGCTCGAGAGTTTTGCGCACCGCGCGGCCGCACTGCCGCACCCACGCCTGCGGCGCGGTATGTTTGACGACGCGCAGCAGCGCTTCACTGATTTGCGGAAACACATGAATATGCTGATGGCCGTCGACGTAATCGGGCGCGCGGCCGAACTGTTCGCGGAACGCGACGAGCTGCGCGGCAATCTCGGCATCGAGCAGCGCGGGAACGAGCCGGCGCGACAGCCCGCGGTGCGCCATCGCGGCGAGCGGCAAAAACGCGCCGCGGTGCAGCGGCGTAAAATGCTGCGAGGCCGGCCGAAACGGTGCGGTCAGGGTCAGATGCAGGCCGACCGATGCATGGTCCCCCGTGGCCTCGAGCAGCGCCGCCGCTTCGCTGCGGGAAAAACTCGGCGCCACGACCATGACCGAGGTGGCGTTGATGCGGCGGCGCGCGATCAGATCGCGGATCGCGCTGCTGACCGCGGGCGAGATGCCGTAATCATCGGCGCACAGGACGATGCGTCGGCGCTGGCGTTCGCTCATTCGGCCGCGTCGTGCATCGCCACGTCACCCTCGAGGCCGCCCTTGGTGTCGCGCTTGAGGTCGTGCTCGGCGACGAAATAGACCGGCCGGCCTTTGATCTCGAACAAGATCTTGCCGATGTATTCGCCGAGCACGCCGAGCACGATGAGCTGCACGCCGCCGAGCACCATGACGCCGACGAACAGCGACGGATAGCCGGGGACGTTCTCGCCGTAGACCACGGTTTCCCAGATGATCTTGCCGCCGTAGAGCAGCGCCAGCGCGGCAAGCAACAGGCCGAGCATGGTGGCGATGCGCAGCGGCGCCACCGAAAATCCGGTCAGGCCGTTGAGCGACAGCCCGAGCAGCGAACGGAAGTTCCAGGTGCTCCGCCCGTCAGCGCGCGCCGCCGGCTCGTAGTCGATGCGCTTCTGGCGGAAGCCGATCCAGCTCGCCAAACCCTTGAAGAAGCGATTGCGCTCGGGAAGCTGGCGCAGCGCGCTCGCCGCCCGCGGCGACAACAGGCGGAAATCGCCGGCATCCTCGGGAATCTTGCTGCGCGCGCCCCAATTGAGCAGGAGGTAGAACGCTTTCACGGCCATCCGGCGGGTCAGCGACTCGCTCGCGCGGCTCGCCTTGGCGGTGTAGACCACGTCGCAGTCGTCATCGAGCCAGTGCCCGACCAGGGTTTCGATCAGCGCCGGCGGATGCTGTCCGTCGCCGTCCATGAACATGATGGCGCCGAGGCGGGCGTGATCGAGCCCGGCGAGCAGCGCCGCTTCCTTGCCGAAATTGCGCGATAGCGACACCACCTGCACGTCGAGGCCGGCGGCTGGCAGGGCGCGGGCGACCGCGAGCGTATCGTCTTCGCTGCCGTCGTCAACATAGACCACTTCGCAGTCGAGCGCGCGGCGGCTGTGCAGGTGGCGCGCCACCTCGGTCAGGTCGGCATGCAGCCGCGGCAGGCCCGCCGCCTCGTTGTAGATCGGCACCACGATCGACAGCCCGGCGCGGGCCGACGCAGGCCTTGGCTGGTTTGCACTCGACATCAACGGGAACCCTCGCGGCGGCGATCTATAGCGTAATCCACAGGCGCTGTCGCGCGCCGCGCCGACGGCCTCATGATAAAACGGCGGAACTGGCTAATGGCGCGCCGGTCAGGGCTGGCGCGGGGCTGGCGTCTTGCCGCGAACATGATATGCGGGTGCGCCATGGCCTTTGTCCCGCGCCTGCTCACGCTTGAATTCTGGCCGTTCGCCGCCTGGCGCTATCGTGCGCTCAGCCTCAAGGCGATGACGTTCGCCTTTGTCGGGCTCATCAACACGCTGGTCGATTACAGCATGTTCCTGCTGGCGCGGCTCGCGCTGACCCACTCGGCCGGAGCGCTGGCGTTTTTCGATTCGGTGTCGCTGTCGTGCCGCTGCGCCGCGCCCAACACGGTCGGGCTGATTGTGGCGAATATGATGTCATTTAGCGTCGCGGTGACCGGCTCCTATATCCTCAACTCGTCGATCACGTTCGCGGCCGAGTCCGGCCGCAAGCTGCGCTGGGGCGCCTACTGGACCTTCCTTGCCTCGAACATTCTGGGCTGGACCGCCAACACGACGACCCTGGTGTTTGCCGCGCAGGTGATGCTCTTACCGGTCTGGCTCGCCAAGGCGATCGCCGTCGTGGCGAGCTTCGTCGTCAATTTTTCGATGTCGCACTTCGTCGTGTTCCGGGTGCGGCATCAGCCGGCGATCGACGTCGGCAAGGACGCCTGACGGAGCCGGCAAGCGCCGCCCCAAGCCGAAAAAGGGCGTGTGGTCCGCGTGACTCCGCGCCCAGTCTGACGGTCCATCCTCGGACAGGCCCCGCTTATTTACCCGTCCGCCAGCAAGTGCTACGACATCGGGCTAAATTTCAATTTCGCGCCAATTCTCGATCTTGTTTGCTAATCGCTTATGCAACTTGTCAATATCTAATATATCCATTTCCACGGTACCGACTGCCACCTGAGCAACGATACTGTTGTTCAGGTCTTTGGCGTAGGTCCAAAAAGCGGGCTCCCTTTGATTTGGATTGATGATCACCATGCTCTTTGCTTGTATTTCAAGGCAGAGAAAGGAAACCGCTTCGCTCCAGCTTGGCGGTGTTTCGCCAAGTGTTGTCCACCACATAATCCAGTAGGGCTCCTCCAAAGCCTTCCATTTCGCAGGCGGTTTACGTTTGTCCAAGCACGGGTCTTTGTATATCAGGGGACGTTTAGTTGCTCCGTCGAGATATAAAGTGGCTCCGAGGCTCTTTTGATAGAATGCTAGACGCTTAAGTCTCCGAGCTTGCTTGAAGATGGCGTGCTTCTTAGTGATCCTGACCTGCCGCGATGAGCTCTCGGCGAAGCTCCTAAGCTTTTTGAAGTCAATAGGTTCGACTAGAAACAAGACGCCGCGCGGACGGTACCTTTTACCCTGCGGTCCGCACATTCCCGCCAAGTCTTGCTCAACGGCTTCGCGGACTTTGCAGGCAAGATCTCCACTTCGCCAGCCACTGCATACTGCGAGGAAATTCCCGGCAACTAGCCGAGAATAGCAATCGTAGTCGACATAACAGAACGCGACGGGCGCATCGTAGAGGGTTACGACATAAAAAAGCGAATCAAGCTTGTTAAACACCTTTTCTTTATTTGACCGCGCGAATCGGCGTTGGGCAAAACGTTCCTGCTGGGCGGAAGGACCTCTCGGGATGTAGACGCTTCGCTCAACACCAACGGACTCTTTCAGGGCCCAATTCACTATATCCTCAAAAGGATCGCGTTCGTTCTTGTGAAACATAGCGCGGTATAAATTTGAAACACCCATCTTGGCTAATTCGCGTTCACTGTGGATATTACCGCGCAGCTTGTGGAGATATGGCCTCATTGCTTTGACTAGGTCGCCGTCGGAACTAGCTCTAGGGCGCGCATGAGGGTCATGTCCCAGAAATCGGAACTGTTTCTCAACTTTCCCCGTTTCAAAGTCTAATACAGGGAAATGTGTGGGTCTCTTGGCGTTGGTTTGACGCCACACCATGTCTTTCAGAAAAATTGGGATAATAAATGGCCGAAGCGCTCTCTTGGTTGTGCCACCCTTTCTAAGGCGCTCTTTTTGAAGCTTGAGAGCCAATCCCAACTCGCGAGCGCACCAGGGCTTCGACATTGAATGGTCGCTGACAAGAAGGATGAAAAAGTCACATTCCTCTATATTTCTTTTGATCTGCGCTTCGAGATTCGTGTTGCGCGAGGCTCCGGGAAGCATACTACCGGCCCTATGATACGCAAAAACGGAGAAGTCGTCGAATAAGCGCCTATAATGATCGGCGGAAGTCTTGTCCTCGGTCGCAAAGGAGACAAATATGTCGAGATACTTGAATGGTCCTGGAAGCGGCTGCGGATTGCGCCAACGCCCGTTGATTGATTGTTTCATGGCGATCCCATTAAACGACTATTCGCCTAGTCGACGATAGATTTACAGTTGCATACGCTAAATTGCAACAGTGGGAAGAGAGCTACTTTGATTGCAGTACGCTACCCAACTGGGATGCCGTTTTGTGCGGAAGGCAATGAAGTGACGACACTTGATCCGCCTTGAGGTCTGCTTCTACGCCGATAGCTGAGGTCGCTTCCCGTTATTGCGACCAAGGGCATCCGACCAGTTCTTTGATCTGGACCAAGCGCCGGCTGCGTGATCGCCCTACAAATACCCCGCGCCCATCTCGGCGGCGAACTTGGCCGGCTCGCCTTCCCAGACGATGCGAGCGTGTTCGAGCACGTAGACGCGGTCGGCGTGCGGCAGCGCGAAGGTGACGTTCTGCTCGGCGAGCAGCACGGTGATGTCCGTGGTCTGGCGCAGCCGGTGGAGCGCTGCGGATATCTGCTCGAGGATCACGGGGGCGAGGCCTAGCGTCGGCTCGTCGAGCATCAACAGCTTCGGTTTCATCATCAGCGCGCGGGCGATGGTCAGCATCTGCTGCTCGCCGCCCGAGA
>JASHXZ010000547.1 GCA_030043285.1 Xanthobacteraceae bacterium
TCCTTCACCGCGCTCATGGTCTCATGCGCCAGTTTCCGCGCGCGGGCTGAACCGTCCGCCAGGATCGCGTCGATGGCGAGCGGGTCGCGCAACAGCCGCTGCATCTCGGTGGTGATCGGCTCGAGCTTGGCCACCGCGAGATCGACCAACGCGGTCTTGAAGGTGGAGAATTGCGCATTGCCGTATTGCGCCAGCACGGCGGCGCGGCTCGTATCGGCGAGCGCGGCGTAGATGCCGACCAGATTGTCAGCCTCGGGGCGATGGTCGAGGCCCTTCGGCTCGGTCGGCAGCGGCTCCGGGTCGGTCTTGGCCTTGCGGATTTTTTGCGCGATCGCATCGGCATCGTCGGTCAGGTTGATGCGCGAGTAATCCGACGGCTCCGACTTCGACATTTTTTTGGTGCCATCGCGCAGCGACATGACGCGCGTCGCCTCGCCGGTGATGAGCGGCTCCGGCAGCGGAAAGAAGGCGTCGCCAAAGCCCTTGTCGCGGATCGAACCGGAAAAATCGTTGTTGAATTTCTGCGCGATGTCGCGGCACAGTTCGAGGTGCTGTTTCTGGTCCTCGCCGACCGGCACATGGGTGGCGCGGTAGACCAGAATATCGGCCGCCATCAGGGTCGGATAGGCGTAGAGGCCGACCGAGGCGTTCTCCCGATCCTTGCCGGCCTTCTCCTTGAACTGCGTCATCCGATTGAGCCAGCCGAGCCGGGCCACGCAATTGAATACCCAGGCAAGCTCGGCGTGCTCGGACACCTGGCTCTGGTTGAACACGATGTGCTTCTGCGGATCGATGCCGCAGGCGATGAACGCCGCCGCCACCTCGCGGATGGCGCGCGGCAGCTCGGTGGGATCCTGCCACACCGTGATGGCGTGCAGATCGACCACGCAATAAATGCAGTCGTAGCGGTCCTGCAGCTCGACGAAGCGCTTGATCGCGCCGAGGTAATTGCCGAGGTGCAGATTGCCGGACGGCTGTACGCCGGAAAAAACCCGTTCCTGGAAAGCCATGCCGAAAACTCCGAAAAGCGAGCGTCCATGCCACGGCGGCGCCTTGCCCCGCAAGGGCCGGCCGTTATAGTGCGCGCGCTCCGCTCCCCTTTCAGGTTTTTCCCATGGCTTCCGCCCGTTACGACGTGCTCGGCATCGGCAACGCGATCGTCGACGTGATCGCCCGCGCCGAGGAGAACTTTTTGCTGCGTCACGACATGCGCAAAGGCACGATGGCGCTGATCGACGAGGCGCGCGCCCAGGCGATCTACGAGGCGATGGGGCCGGCGGTGGAAACCTCCGGCGGCTCGGCGGCCAATACCACCGTCGGCCTCGCCTCGCTCGGGGCGCGGGCGGCATTCGTCGGCAAGATCAAGGACGATCCGCTCGGCCGCGCGTTTGCGCACGACATCGGTGCTGCCGGCGTGGCGTTCGCCACCGCGCCGGCGCCTTCCGGGCCTTCGACAGGGCGCTGCTACGTGCTGGTGACCCCGGACGGCGAGCGCACCATGAACACGTATCTGGGCGCCGCGCAGGATTTGCGCCCGAGCGACATCGATGCCGAAACCATCGCGGCGAGCGCTATCGTTTATCTCGAAGGCTACTTGTGGGATCCGAAGAACGCCAAGGATGCGTTCCTCAAGGCCGCCAAGATCGCGCACGAGTCCGGGCGGAAGGTGGCGCTGAGCCTCTCGGATGCCTTCTGCGTCGACCGCTGGCGCGACGAATTCCTGCAGCTCATGCGCTCGCGGACCGTCGATCTGATTTTCGCCAACGAAGCCGAGCTGCACAGCCTCTACCAGACGTCGGATTTCGACGCAGCGGTGCGGGCGCTGCGCGGCGACATCGACATCGCCGTGGTGACGCGCAGCGAGAAAGGCTGTCTCGTGATCAGCCCGGACGGCAATGAAGCGGTGCCGGCCTTCCCGATCGAACGCGTGGTCGACACGACCGGTGCCGGCGATTTGTTTGCTGCCGGCTTTCTCTCCGGTCTCGCCCGCGGTGCCGATGATCGCACCTGCGGCCGCCTCGGTGCGCTCGCCGCCGCCGAAGTGATCCAGCATCTCGGCGCCCGGCCGCAAACGTCGCTCAAGGACTTGGCGCGCGAGAACGGCTTGGCGGATTAAGTACGCGGGCGGCTTTGCGCCGCTCTGCTTCACCGCGTGGGCAAAATCGCTCGGCGCAATGCCCACGCGGTTGGCTCTATCAGACGATTTCGTCCACCCTACATTTTGGTGACGCGCGCGTGCAGCAACGCGCTGCGGCCAGCGCGCACCTCCTTCAGGCATCGCGCGATGGCGGCCGGCACCTCGGCGGGATCGCTCACCTCCTCGCCGTAAGCGCCGAACGCTTCGGCCACCTTGGTGAACGCCACCTTCGGCGCGAGATTCGCTTCGAACTGGCTCGTCTCTTTGGCTTGGCCTTCCGGAAAGACGCGCAAGGTGGACTGCTTCACTGCATTCCAGCCGGTATTGTCCATCACGATCGAGAAAATCGGCAGCTTGTATTGCTGCGACACCGCGAACACCGAACTCGGATTGCCGAAATAGAAGCCGCCGTCGCCGGAGATTTGCACCATCAGCCGATTGGGCGCAGCGAGCTTGGCGCCGAGCGCCATGCCGCCGGACCAGCCGAGGCCGCCACCGCCGGAGCGCATCGTGGTGTTGGGCTGCCGCCGCGGAATCTGCATCAGCACCGCGCCCGCGTTGGTGACGCCCTCATTGAAGATGATGGCGTCGTCGTCCAGCACCTTGCCGAGCTCAGCCATCAGGTAATGCGGATTGATGGCGCCCGCTTTGCCCTTGTCGGCGGCGAGTTTTGCCGCGCGGGCGATGCGTTCCTCGCGCAGCGCTTTGATGCGCTCGACGCGCGCCGCGGCCGCGGCGCGGAATTTCGGCGTCGCCTTGGCTTTCAGCTCTTCGAGCAGCTGCTCGAGGATGCGGCCGGAATCGCCCTGCATGCGCAAGTTGCCCGGAAACGTCCACATCGGCGAGCCGGGCTTGAGCGTGTCGATATCGATGTGCGCCCAGAACGATTTTTCTTTTGTCTGCACGTCGCTCGGGAACCATGGCACGTCGACATCGACCAGAATGCCGACGTCGGCCTGCGGCACCGCCTTGTCGGCGGCAAAGCCGACGAAACACGGCGAGGCGTGCGAGATGTTGTTGGTCATGTTGGCTTCGTAAACCGCGATGCCGGCGAATTGCGCCAGCGCGTCGATCATCGCCGACGCCTGCGCGTTGCGTCCGGCGTAGCCGGCGATCAGGATCGGATTGTCGGCCGTCAGCAAACGCTCGGCGAGGGCAGCCACCAGCTTCGGATCGGCGCCGCCGCCCGAAGTGGCGGCGAACTGATCGGCCGCATAGCGGCGGATCTGGTCGGCGCTCCACTGCTGGGTCAGGGTCTCGCGCTGCATCATCAGATAGACCGGCCCGCGCGGCTCGCTCTGCATGATCGAATAGGCCCGCCGCAGCGCCTCCTTGACGACGACGCCGGACGGCAGCGTCCATTCCCATTTCAGGTAGGGCCGCACCAGGCTCGCTTGGTCGAACGGCTCCTGCACGAAGTGCACATAGGTGTCGCGCGAGCCGACCAGCTCGTCATTGGCGGTGTAAGGCGCCTTGCCGGCCATCAAGAGCACCGGCAGTCGGCTGCGATACGCGTTGTGCATGGCGTTCGCCGTATTGGCGGTGCCGACATCGACATGCACCAGCACACCCTGGCCGCGCCCGGTGACGAATGCATAACCCTCCGCCATATGGGCCGCGGTATTTTCATGCGGACAGTGCAGAACGCCCGGCGTCGGCTCGCCGCGTTTCTTGCGATGCGCCATCTCCTCGATGATCGGCGCGTGGTCGGTGCCGAAATTGCAGAACAGATATTCGATGCCGAGCTCGGTGAGGCCCTCGAGAAAATAATAGGCCGAGGCGAATTCGGGAGCGTTGGTCTTGCGGGCGGCTGCGGATGCTTCCATGGGACGAGAACTCGTTTGCTTGAGGGATATGACGAATTATTTTTTGCTGGCGACGACCCAGTCACGCGACCTTGCGCTGCACGGCCAGTCCGTCGAGATGCGCCAAGACTTCTTCGATGTGCATCACGTCGGCGTACTTATGATGCAGGTCGAACAGGTTGACCTTGTGGCTGATGGTCGAGCGATCGTAGGTGCATTCCTCGACCAGCACATTGTGAAAGCCGTACGAATAGGCGTCGGTGGTCGAAGCGCGCACGCAGCCCGACGTGCTCTCGCCGCAGATGATCAGCGAATTGATGCGTTTTTGTTGCAGGTGGGCGATCAGCGGCGTGCCGAAAAAGCCGGAGGCGCGCTCCTTGTAGATGACGAGTTCGCCCGGCAGCGGCGCCAGTTCGGCCTTGATGTCGTAGATGTCGTTGCGCCCCCCTCCCTTCCCTCCCCCGCTCGCGGGGGAGGGAAGGGAGGGGGTGCGGTTGGTCGATTGCACGCCGCCGGTGTCGACGTGGCGGGTCGTGTAGATGACCGGTACGCCGGCGCGCCGCGCCGCGGCAAACAGCTTTTGCGTCGGCGGCAGCGCCTTCCAGGCGTGCTCGCCGCATGAGCCCGAGAATTCGCGGTCGACCTCGCGCACCGGCCGGTCGCCGCCCTGATAGGCCTTGTTGTAGAGATCGATGGCGAGCACTGCCGGGTTGTCGCCCACGTAGGTCTTGCGCCGATACGCCTGATAGATCGCGATCGTGTCGGCGTCGATGATGTCCTTCCAGCAATGATCTTCGAAGTCGCGCGCCATGTTTTTTAAGCTCCTGCCGTCCAACCGACCATACCATCCCACCTCCCAGCCCGCGAGCCGAGGGTCAGCAAAAACGCATGGCGTTAATGCCGTCTCGCAATGCGAGGCCGGCGCTTCGAACCGAAGCCACTCATTTGCAAGGATGCGGCTGTTCACTCCATGCGGACGTTCTTTGAAAAATCGTAATCGGCGGCATGGTCGCATTCGTAGACCTGCAGCCGCCGGCTGGTGTCGCTCCCGGCAAAAATCCGCTCCAGAAAGCCGCGCTGCAGCGCCCAGGCGGCTTCGGCGGCTTCGCGCCGGTAACGGCCCGGCATGGTGTCGTTGAGCCAGCCGTGCGGCGCACCGGCGAAGACCCTTATGGTGTAAGTCTTGTCGTGGCGCTCGAGGCTGCCGCGGAAACGGCGCACGTCGTCGAGCGAGATCAGGTGGTCGGCTTCGCCAAAAATGCCGAGCACCGGGCATTCGATCCGGGCCAGCATGTCGTCGAGCGGCTTCATGTATCGGTCGCTCGGCTGCCACTCGCGCGCATTTGCCGCGCCGTACCAAACAAGCGCCGCCGCGATCGTCTTGCGCTCGGCGGCAAACACCAGCGGATGGCGTCCGGTCTGGCATACGCCCATGACGGCGATTTTTGCTGAATCGATCTGCGGCAGCGACGCCAGCTCCGCCACCGCGCTGTCCAGGTATTCGATCGATTCTGTGTCCTTGAGCGGATAGCCGACGTCGCCGCGATGCAGCGCATCCTGGTCCGGGTGCTTGTAGAAAAAGTCAGGTGCCAGGCAGGCAAATCCCTCGCGCGCAAAGCGCTCGGCGAGATCGCGCGTATGCTTCACCAATCCGTAGCGCTCGTGCATCAGGACGACGCCGCCAACTTTGCCTTCGTCCCTCGGCGCAGCGAGGAAAGCCGGCAGCCCTCCGGCGCAGCGGAGTTCTTTCGTTACGATCTCACCCACGAGTTCCC
>JASHXZ010000548.1 GCA_030043285.1 Xanthobacteraceae bacterium
ACGACCGCTTCGGTCTTGCTGCCGCGGCTGATGGCAAACGCGCCGGCGAGCGGCCAGTGCTCGATGCGGACGGAAAGTTGCATAACTAACAAGCCGCCATAGCTGCCCGCACCGTCTCATCAGCAATCTTCTCGATCGCATCGCGCGCCATCGGGAAATCCGCTGCGATCCAGGCCGCCTCGGCGGCGCGCAAAACGGCGCCAAGCCCGCGGCCCTTGGCGACGCCGCGGCGGGTGAAGGCGGCGGCTTTGAGCGGGAAAGTTGGCGCGGTCCAACGCTGCGGCAGGGTGGCGAGCGCGCGCCAGGCGGAATCGCCGGCAGCGGCCGATGCGCGGGCCCAGGCGAGCAGCACACGATCGACAAAGGATTGCGGGCCGAGCTGATAAAGCAGCGCATGCGCCGGCTGCTCGCCGGCGGACGGGGAGACGCGCCACCAGCCGTCGAGTGCCAAGAGCCGCTCCGCCTCGGCATTGGACAGCCGCAGGCGCTCGGCCAAGCGTTCGGCATCCTCGCGCACCGATAGGCCCAGCGCGCCGAGACGGCGCGGCGGGTCGGGCTGCAATCCGAGCGCCGCTTCGCGCTCCGTCAGCTTCTCGAAAGTCGCGACATAGGCCACGCCGCCGAGCACCGTGCCCAAAATGCCGGCCTCGGCCATGACCCACAGCGTCGCTGCGGCCCGCGGAGCGACCACGAGCTTGAGCAACTCCATGCGCACCCGCTCGCGCGACAAAAGATCGAGGCCGGCGCGGGCGCGAATGCAGGCGGCAAGGCCGGCGGCGTCCGGCGCGCCGGATCCGAAATGGGCGTGAAAGCGGAAGAAGCGCAGGATGCGCAAATAATCCTCGGCGATGCGCGCGCTCGGATCGCCGATGAAGCGCACGCGTTGCGCGGCGATATCGGCTAGGCCGCCGACATAATCGAACACCTCGCCGCCGGCGGATGCCGACAAAGCGTTCATGGTGAAGTCGCGGCGCTGCGCGTCCGCCACCCAGTCGCGGCCGAATTTGACCCGCGCTTTGCGGCCGAACGTTTCGACGTCTTCGCGCAAAGTGGTGATTTCGAACGGCACGCCGCCGTCGATCACCGCAGTGACCGTGCCGTGCTCGATGCCGGTCGGCACCGCTTTCCAGCCGGCGGCGGTGACGCGGCGTATCACCTCCTCCGGCACCGCCGTGGTGGCCACATCGATCTCGCCGACCGGCAGATGCAACAGCGCATTACGCACCGCGCCGCCGACCACGCGCGCCTGTTCGCCGTCGCGATCGAGCCCGGCGAGAAGGCGCGCCACTGCGCCGTCGCGGAGCCACGCCGCGTCGGCAAGTGGGGCGCTCGCCGTCACTGGATCCGGCCCGGCACGAACTTGCCGTCCTCGATATGCGCCGGCACGTAGGTCGAGCCCGGCGGCCCGCCGCTGAATTCTGCCAGCGCCACCAGGCTGGCGATCAGAAACACGAGCGCGACGATCAAAAGCGTGGCGAGCCGCCGCGCCGGCCACGATTTGCGCTGCCGAACGTCCGCCTTGGTCGCCACCAGAAACGCCGCGTAGAGGACGAACGGCGTGAGAAACAATCCGAGTTCGATCAGCAGCCGGATCATGCGGCGTAAACCCGCTCATAGAGATTACGCAGGATACCCGCGGTGATGCCCCAAATGTAGCGCTCGCCGAACGGCATTGCATAATAGTCCCGCGCGATGCCCTTCCAGTCGCGCGTCTTGCGCTGGTGATTAGCCGGCTCCATCAGAAAATCGAGCGGCACTTCGAACGCTTCGGTGACCTCGCTCGGATTGAGCGTCAGCGTGAAGTCCGGCTTCACCCGCGCCACGGTCGGCAGAATGCGGAAGCCCGAAAAAGTCAGATAAAGATCGAGATAGCCGATCGGCTCGACCAGCATCGGCAGCAGCCCGACTTCCTCCTTGGCCTCGCGCAACGCGGCGGCGACCGGGCTTTCGTCGGCAGGATCGATCCGGCCGCCCGGGAACGCGATTTGTCCGGCGTGGCTTGCAAGCTCGGCGGTACGCTGAGTGAGCAGAATCGTCGGCCGGGCGCGATCGACGACCGGCACCAGCACGGCGGCGGGTTTGGTGGCGCTCACGCCGGCGCGCTCCCACAATGCCGGGTCGAGATCGAGATCGCCGCGGCGAATGCCTTGTGCGGTCGGATCGGTCAGCGCCGGCGGCACGTCGAGCCGCAGTTTTTTTCGCGCGCGCTCGAAGAAAGAATCCGCCGCGGCCGTGGCCATCGAAATCGCGCTGTGCTCGTTCACGCCAAATCCCTCACCTGATCGGCCGGCGCCATGGCGAAGAACGCACCCATCGAGGCGACGCCGAACATCGCCTTGCCTTCGACCTCGCACTCTTCGCCGAGCTCGACCAGATCGAAAAACAACGCCCGTGTCACCTTGGCCCACAAATCGCGGCGCACATGCAGATAGGGCTTCAGGCCGCCAGTGCCGGGTTCCGGCTCGAAGCGCAGCGGGTGATCGGGGCCGCAGGCGACCCAATCGTCGACATTGGTGCGGAAGTTCAGCACGCGCCCCGCCGCAGTGTTTTCGACCACAAGCTCGACAGCGAGGAAAGGTGCGTCGTCGACCCCGATCCCGCACTTT
>JASHXZ010000549.1 GCA_030043285.1 Xanthobacteraceae bacterium
CGCCCGGCGCTGACGCCCGCGCCCGGAGCGGCGCTGCGCTGAGAAGTCCGACATACGCCGGCCAAGTCACCTTCACGATCAGCGGTGATCTCTCGGCCATCCTTCGGGCATAGTCCAGCGACGAGACACCTGCCTTTTCGCCCAAAGCCAACGCTATCCGACTAATGCTCGGCGCCCATGGCGCAAGGCGCGCGAAAGTTGCTATAGTCTCTTCCGGGAAGGCCCTGAGCGTCTTCCTGGGGCGTGAGAACCCCGCAGTTACGTCCTTGTGCGGTCGTCATCCGCACTCCTCGACCATGCGGTCGGGGAGGCTGCGGTGCATGTTCAGGGCGAAAGCCTAAAGACCGCGGCGGTCCCTTAACTGCGGACTTCTCAACTCCCCGACCACCAGGTCGGGAGCAGAGAGAATGCGTTTTCTTTCTGCCGTCGTGACGGCGGTGGCGGACGGCCGGCAAAGGGACGGGCGGCGGGATGTAGCCGCCCGGCTCTACTGTCTGGCACCAAACAAACAAGCTCCTTTTGAAATTTGCGCGTCTGTCGCTGTCCTTCTGTCGGTTGCTAAACGCAGTCTGTCACACGTTTTTGTTTGCAATCTGCATGCTACTGTTATAAGATGTTGCACGGAAGTAATTCATTAAAGTTGCATCGCGGAGTCAGTCAATGAAATCTATCAAATGAGCGAAATCGAGAACCGCCTGTTCCGCTATTTCGTGACGCTCGCCGAGGAGCGGCACTTCGGCCGCGCCGCGTTACGTCTCGGCATCTCGGGGCCGACGCTCACGCATCAAATCAAGAAACTCGAGAGCGAGCTCGGCGCGAGGCTGTTGGAGCGAAAGGGCAACAGGAAAGTCGTCGTCACCGACGCAGGCCTGCGCGTTCTGGCTGGGGCGCGCCAAGCGTTGCGCCATGTCGAAGAAATAGCGGCCGTTGCGCGGCAAGCCGCGCGAGGCGAGTTGGGCCGTCTTCAACTTGGCTTCATGATCTCGGTATTCGGCGTGGAATCGATGCTAAGCTGGATAGACGCATTCCAGCAAGCCCATCCGGCGATCGAAATCGTAACGGACAGGTTGGGGCCGGTCGCGCAGATCGGCAGAATTGGCCGCAAGGAGCTGGATGCCGGGTTCACGCGCGCACTGCACAAATATCCGTCGGGCGTCCGCGGCTTCAAAGTCTATAGCCAGCCCTTGGCGCTGGCGCTGCCGAGCAAGCATCCGCTAGCGCGGCATGGGGCCATCAGCCCAGCGATGCTCGCGGATGAGGCGTTCGTCAGTATCGCACCCGAGCGTGACCTGGGGTTCTCCGGTTATACCGAAGCGGTCGCCCGCGTCGGCAAATTCATACCGCGCGTGGTCAAGCGCCACGATGATTTCATAGCGCTGCTGTCCTACGTTGCCCTCGGCCACGGCATCGCCGTCGTACCGGATCTCATGAAAACCGTGAGCTTCGCCAGGGTCGTCTATCGCGACATCGCGGCCGATCCGGTGCCCCAGACGTCGATCGCTTTCGTCTATAGCAGCGACCCGTCGCCGTCGGCCAAGTTGTTGATCCGGCACATGCAGGGTCACGCGCTCCGAAATGGCGGCAGGGGCGCCCCGCCGCCTACCGGCAGCGGGAGCGAAGAAGATTTCCCGAAATCGGTCTTTCCGCGCAAAGCGTCATGAATCGCGTTCGCCGGAAGGTCCTGTCGCTTGCGATCGGCGTCGCGGCATGGCCGCTCGGTCCGCATGTTGTAAGAGCGGATACGCTTCCTTCCCGCCCCGTCCACATCGTGGTCGGTTTCCCGCCAGGAGGCGTGGCCGATATTTACGCGCGGCTGATCGCGCCGCCGCTGCAGCAAAGGCTTGGTCAATCGGTCGTCATCGACGACCGGCCGGGCGCCGGCGGCAATCTCGGCACCGAAACCGTCGCCAAGGCGCGACCCGACGGTACCACGCTGAATCTGGTCGGCCCCAATAATGCGATCAACGCGAGCCTCTACAAGAATTTGCCGTTCGATTTCGTCCGCGACATCGCCATGGTCGCCGGCATCGTGCAAAGCCCGCTCCTGATGGTGGTCAATCCGCAGGTCCCGGCCAAAAGCGCCGCGGAGTTGATCGCCTACGCCAAGGCCAATCCCGGCAAGATCAACATGGCATCCGTCGGAAACGGCACGACTCCGCATCTGGCGGGCGAGTTGTTCATGATGATGGCCGGCGTAACGATGACGCACGTGCCCTACCGCGGCGCGGATGCGCTGGACGACCTTGTGGCCGGCCGCATGCAGCTCATGTTCGCGAACGTAGGCATATCGAGCGGCTTCATCCGCGACGGCCGGCTGCGCGCGCTCGCGGTGACGAGCTTGCACGCATCGCCGGTCTTTCCCGCAGTTCCTCCGCTGGCCTCCGTCGTTTCCGGCTACGATGTGACGGCGTGGTTCGGCCTCGGCGCGCCCAAGGCGACGCCGACGGAAACGATCGCGGCGCTCAACAAAGCCGTAAACGCGAGCCTCGCCGAGCCCGCGCTCGCCAATCGCATACGCGAAACGGGTGCCGAGCCGATGATCATGAGTCCGAGCGAACTGGACGCCTTCGTCGCCGCAGAAACGCGAAAATGGGCCAAGGCCGTCAAATTTTCCGGCGCGAAGGTCGATTGAGACCCGTACATAGAATGACGCTACCGCTTTAGCAGCGCCGGCGCATGTAATCG
>JASHXZ010000550.1 GCA_030043285.1 Xanthobacteraceae bacterium
ACATGGCGGTCGCCTGCGATGCCACGCGGCTCACCGAAGTCCGTTTGTGTCTATCGAAAGATCTGAAATTCCGCGCCTGTCCTGAGGTCGTGCAGCGCAGCTGCCAGCGCGAGCAGGTGCTGATGCCGGCACCGCACGCGACCGCCACCGATGCCGGGCGTCGCAATGCCCGCGGCGGCGCGGGCTAAGCGGATCAATGCCATTGTGGCCGGCGCGTAACCTGTCGGCGAAAAGGGGTCCGGCCTCGCGGTCGGGCCCCGCGCCATTGCAGCCGCCTCGTCGTGGCGCGCTCGGCTGGCATGAGTGTGGCGCGAGCGCTTGCAGATCGACTTCGAACGCCGGCGCTGATCAGCGAACTGTGCCCATTGTTGCGTGATTGCAGGCGAAGCCATCCTGATGGATGGTCGGCGCTGCAATGAATTATCGCCATGCCTTCCACGCGGGCAATTTTGCCGATGTGCACAAGCACGCCGTTCTGGCGCGCATCGTTGCGCATCTGCGGCAGAAGCCGGCAGCGTTTCGCATCATCGACAGTCATGCCGGCGCCGGCCGCTACGATCTCCTCGCCGACGAAGCGACCCGCGGCGACGAATGGCGCGACGGGATTGGCCGCATCTGGAATCGACCGTTTGGTGGGAAGGATGCTGCCGCCAATGCTTTGCTTGCGCCCTTTGTCGAGGCCGTCGCGGCCTGCAACGCGGGACCGAGTTTGCGGACCTATCCGGGCTCGCCGCTGATCGCCCGGCACCTGTTGCGGCCGCAGGACCGCTTGATCGCTTGCGAGGTCGAGCCGCGTGCGGCGACGCGGCTTGCGGCGGCGCTGCGTGGCGACGCGCGGGCTAAAGCGCTTACGATCGACGGCTGGACTGCTATCGGCGCCTATGTGCCGCCCAAGGAGCGCCGCGGCCTCGTCTTCATCGATCCACCATTCGAGGACGCGGCCGACTTCACGCGCCTTTCGGCGACGTTGTCGAGCGCCCATCGCAAATGGCCGACCGGCATCTATTTGGCGTGGTACCCGATCACGACCCGCGACGCGCCCGACGCCTTGGCGCGACGGCTGCAGCGGCTCGAGATTGCCAAGATTTTACGCTGCGAGCTTTCGGTCCGTCCGCCAGCCGCCGATGCCGGACTTACCGGCTCCGGCCTCATCGTCGTCAATCCGCCCTTTACGCTCGAAGCGGACCTGCAGATCCTGCTGCCCGCATTGGGGCGGAGCTTGGGGCGGGGCGTGCCGGCGCCTGCCCCCCGCATCGATTGGGTTGTACCGGAGCGCTAATCACCTTGTTGCCACTTTTCCACAGGTTCAAAATACGCTAATTGTTCCAGTGTTGTGTTGTCAGGTCTGACGTTCCGCCTCCTGTGGGGGCCGGCGGAGTGACTGAGGCCGTCGGGGCCGATGCTCTTTGCGCGTTTGAATGTCCGGCCGAACCGCCTGGCCGTGGGGCTCGGTGGCGACGCAACATGGGGCAGGGAGTCGCTCGATGGCGATGCAGGGGACAGTCAAATTCTTCAACGGGGAACGCGGTTACGGCTTCATCAAGCCGGACGACGGCGGTCGTGACGTATTCGTGCACATTACCGCCGTGGAGCGCGCGGGTCTCAAAGCGCTGAACGAAGGGCAACGTATCAGCTTCGAGGTCGAGCCGGACAAGAAGGGCAAAGGCCCGAAAGCCGTCAACCTCGTCGTCACCGGCTAGCCTGCAGTCCCTTCAAAGCGCAAAGTGCCACGCCAGCCAGCCGACAGCGCGCGGCTGACACTCTCGGTTTCGCCCTCAGCGACGTAGCGTCCATCCAGCCGCAGCGAGATTGCCATGATGATCCTGCGTTTCTCGCCGTCCTCACCATTCGTGCGCAAAGTGCGGATCGCCGCCGCGCTGCTCGGCTTTGACGGCGAGATCACGCTCGAGCGCGCCGACACCACCGACCCCAACGATTCGCTGCGCAAGACCAATCCGCTCGGCAAAATTCCGGTGCTGATCATCGAGGATGGCACCGTGCTCTACGACTCGCGCGTCATCCTCGATTACCTCGATGAACGGGCCGGCGGCGGCAAGATCGTGCCGCGCCAAGGCGCCAAGCGTCTTGCTGCGTTGCGCCTGCAGGCGCTGTGCGACGGCATCCTCGATGCGTCCGTCCTCACCGTCTATGAGGGCCGTTTCCGTAAAGCCGAGATGCACGAGCCAAAGTGGCTCGACCTGCAGGCCGGTAAAATCGCGCGCGCGCTTGCGGTGCTCGAAGCCGCGCCGCCGCCGTTCGATGCCGCGCAAGCGCTGCCCGACGTCGGCCAAATTGCGCTGGCCTGCGCGCTGGGCTACCGCGATTTCCGCTTTGCCGGCAGCTGGCGAAGCGATTATCCGCGGCTGGTCGCCTGGCTCGACACTTTCGCCGCACGCGTGCCGGCCTTCGCGGCCACGAAGCCCACCTGATGACGTGGCACAACTTGGGCGGCCTGCACCGTTTCGTTTCCGCCGCATCAACAAACAAAAACCCCGGGACACGCGGTCCCGGGGTTTTCGCATCTTCGCGATTTGCCGCGATCAGAACTTGCCGCGATCAGAAGCGGTAATTGATGCCGCCGCGGAACAGGTTCGCGTTGAATGAGACGTTCTGGGTGACGGCGCCGCAGGCGATGCTGCAGTTATAATTGCCGAGATCGACGTAGAGATATTCGGCCTTTGCGGTCCAGTGGCCGGCGATCGCAAACTCGATGCCGCCGCCGACAGTCCAGCCGGTATTGGTCGAGGAGCTGCTGCCAAGCCCAGGCAATGAAGCTTGAACATCGCCCAGTGCCAGACCGCCGGTCACATACGGCAGGAAGCGGTCAGCTGCGTAACCGATGCGACCGCGCACCGTCGACAGCCAGCTGTCCTTGGTGGTGCAGCCGAACCCGCACACGCCGCCGGTGCTGATGCTGCCGCTGATGTCGGCCCAGTCGATGTCGCCTTCGACACCGAGCACCACCTGATTGATCTGGTAATTGTAACCGACGGTGCCGCCAACCAGTCCGCCCGACGTATTGAAGCCGCCGGCGCTCGTCCAGGTCGAAGTGCCCCAGGCGCCGCCGCCATTGACGCCGATATAGAACCCACTCCAGTTGTAGACCGGCGCGTAAACCGGCGCTTTGTAGTAAGGCGCCGGCCCCGGTTGGGCCAGATCGGCCGCCGCGGCCGAACCGGTCAGGGCCGCGACACCGGCCAACGCAAGAACTAGCCTTTTCATTGAGGACCTCCATCCACGAAAGTGGCCGGATAGTATTCGTGGCTGGTCTTGCGTCTAGTGCTGAAAAGACACACGCCTATTCTAATTCTTGACGGCTTTGTGGCGCGATTAGACTATCGCCCGTCAATATTATAGCTAATTATGACTTAATATTGCTAAAAAGATGGTGAAAGAAATACTAATCGATGGCGGCCCATTTGTGGCGACGGATTCGTCCGCCGCCGGTTAGAATCGATAATTGACGCCCATGCGCAACAGGTCCGCGGCGAGGCCGTTGGTCGTGCCGGTCAGCGAAAAGTTCCGGCCTGACAGATCGAGGTAGAGCCATTCGGCTTTGGCCGACCAGTGTGGCGTCAAGCCGACTTCGACACCAAGACCGGCGGCCCAGCCGACGTCGACGTGCGACTCGGTGAGATTGAACGTATCGGCGCGCAGTTCGCCGTAAGCGAGCCCCGCAGTGCCATAGACCAGCACGTTGTTCAGGCTCACGCCGGCGCGGCCGCGCACCGTGCCGAACCACGGATTGGCGAACTCAAACGGCGATAATGTGTCATCGGCGCCGGAGAGTTGAATGTCGGCTTCGCCGCCGTACACGAACGCGCCGCTCTGCCAGTTGTAGCCGGCTTGCACGCCGCCAGCGACGCCGGATGGGCGCGTCGGGCTATTGCTCACCGCGCCCCATTCGTAGCCGAGCGTGGCGCCGAGATAGGGGCCCGCCCAGCTATAGGCGTTCAGCGGTTCGCGGGCGGTGTAGTACGGCGCAGCCGGAAAGTCGGCGGCGGCCGCAAGGCCGCTCGTCACGAGCGCCAGAGCCGTGCCAAGAACCACTCCGCGCATTGTGCCTCCTCGGCTCGTTTCAGGCAGGCGGCGCACCGTGTCGCGCCGGCAAGGCCGCGTCATCTGCGCCCGCATCCCGTCGGTCTGTGGAGGTTTATCGGAACAGCCGGGTTAAACGTCGCTGAACGCCAAAGTCGTCACGGCTTGGTAATGTTAAGAAACCCTTGATCGGCCGGTGACCGGCGCCGCCGCGCAATATCGTGGAGATCCGACCGCTCTGGCCCGGCGCGCCGCCAGCGCATACGTTTGTGCCAGCCCAAATGCTCCCATGAACGCACCTAGGAAAAATATCGAAGCCGATATCGAGCTGACCGACGCGCCGGACGCGTCCGACACGCCGGCCGCCGCCGTCGCCGAGGAGGACGAGGAGCAATCGCTGCCCGAGGCCGACCCGGCGGATGCGGAACTATTGCTGGCCGAGGCCGGGGAAGGCTCGCTCGCCGAAGGCCGCGCCGCCATCATCCATTATGCCAAGCTGGCGCCGTCGCGGCCCGGCGTCTACCGCATGCTCGATGGGCGCGGCGACGTGCTCTATGTCGGCAAGGCCAAGAACATCAAGAAGCGGGTGACCGCCTATGCGCGGCCGACCGGGCTCGATACCCGGATCGAGCGCATGATCGGCGCCACCCGCACGCTCGAGTTCATCGTTACCCGCACCGAGACCGAAGCGCTGCTGCTCGAGGCCAACCTGATCAAGCGGCTGCGGCCGCGCTTCAACGTCGTGCTGCGCGACGACAAATCGTTCCCCTACATCCTGATCACCACCGATCACTGGGCGCCGCAAATTCTCAAGCACCGCGGCGCGCGGACCCGGCCCGGTCA
>JASHXZ010000551.1 GCA_030043285.1 Xanthobacteraceae bacterium
AATCAGACTCTAGGATCGACAATTGAAACTCGCACTCGTCTCCGACATCCACGCCAACCTGGAGGCGCTCACGGCGACGCTCGACGATATCGCCTGGCGCGGCGCCGATCGCATCGTCTGCCTCGGCGATATCGTCGGCTACAATACCAGGCCGGCCGAATGCATCGCGCTTCTCCGACGCGCCGATGCGCTCTGCGTCGCCGGCAATCACGATCTCGCGGTCTGCGGCCGCATGCCGAGCAAAAATTTTCCCGCGACCGCGGCGCGCGCCATTGCGTGGACGCACCGGCATCTGTCCTGGGACGATCTGTTGTTTTTGGCCGGCCTGCCGCTGAAAGCCCATGTGGAACGTGGGCTGGTTGCCGTCCACGGCGCGCTGCACCCGCAGACCGAATGTGCAACGGTTCGGCTCGATAGCGATGAGCGGCGGCTGCAAAGTTTTTATGCGCTGATCGCCGATCCATCGCGAGCGCGCATCGGCGCGTTCGGCCATACCCATCAGGTCGGCATCTATGAGTTTCGCCGCGGCGGCGCGGTCGCGCTGCAGGGTGAGCAGACGATCAAGCTGCGCGACGATGCCTATTATCTGATCAATCCCGGCAGCGTCGGACAGCCGCGCAGCAAGGACAAGCGGGCGAGCTATATGGTGCTCGATGTCGCTCAACGCACCGTCACGGTGCATCGTGTGACCTACGACGCGGCAGCCGCATGGGCGGCCACCCGGCAGGCCGGCTTGGCGCCGACGCTCGCCTTCGTGCCCGGCCCGGTGCGCGGTGCCATCGGCGGCGGCTTACGCGCGCTGCGTCTTGATCGACCGATCAGAGGTTTGGCCTCTTACCTCGGCCTCTGAGGCTGCCAGCGTTCACCTTCGACGCGGTCGAGATTGGCCGTCACGCGCGTAATGACACGGCGGAAATCCGCCGTGCGGCGCGTCGCCTTCGCATACGATGATTTGGCAAATTTCCGCGGCGGCATCGGCGTTGACAGTGCCCGTTGCCAGGGCGGATAGTCACTTTGAAATCAATGCAATGGGAACGCCGACAATGCAACAGCCGCTCCGCAAGCAACAACAAGACGCCGCGACACCGAACCAGGCTTTCGATCTGCGGTCGACCTTGCAATGGCTGCGCGCTAACGGCGAGCTGATCGAAACCGACAAGGCGGTCGATCCGGACCTACAGATCACCGGGCTGCAGAAGCACATGGACGGCGGCTGCCCGGTGCTGTTCAACACCGTCGCGGGCAAGCCGAACCATCGCGTCATCACCAATCTGTTCGGCGACATGGCGGTGATCAACCGCATGTTCGGCTGGGACAGCGATGCCGACCGGGTGAAAAAACTCGCGCACGCGTTGTCGCATCCGCTCAAGCCGGTGGAGATCTCGCAGGACGAGGCGCCGTGCCAGGAACACGTCATCGAAAAGCCGGACGACGTCAACAAATGGCTGGTGCCGATCCGCCACACCACCTACGAGCCGGAGCTGACCGTCGGCTCCGGCATCCGCTGCGTCACCGGCCCGCAATTCGATGGCGGCTCCGACCTCGGTTACAACCGCATGAACTTCCGCTGGGGCAATGTCGGCACGTTCCAGATTTCGCCCGGCTCGCACATGTGGCAGGTGGTCAACAAGTACTACAAAGAGAACGAGCCGGTGCCGATCACAATGTGCTTCGGAGTGCCGCCGGCCTGTACGTTGCTCGCCGGCGCCGGCTTCGATTACGCGGTGCTGCCGATGGGCTGCGACGAGATCGGCATCGCGTCCGCGGTGCAGGGCGCGCCGATCCGCCTGGTCAAGGCGCGCACCGTGGACGCCATGGCGCTCGCCGACTGCGAGTTGGTGCTGGAAGGCTACGTCAATCCGCGCGACCGCCGCTTCGAGACCAAGGAGGCCGAGGACGGCGGCGTGCAGGGTCGCTACCACTTCCACCCCGAGTGGGCCGGCTACATGGGCAAGTCCTATAAGGCGCCGACCTTTCACGTCACCGCCATCACGATGCGCAAGCCGGAAGGGAAGCCGATCATCTTCGCGCTCGGCGTCCACATGCTCGACGACCACAACATCGACACCACGGTGCGCGAGGCCGCGATCTACGAGCTGTGCAACCGGCTGCAGCCGGGCATCGTGCAGAACGTGGTGATCCCGTACTGCATGACCGATTGGGGCGGCTGCATCATCCAGGTCAAGAAGCGCCACCAGATCGACGAGGGCTGGCAGCGCAACTTCATGGCCGCCGCGTTGTCGTGCTCGCAGGGCATGCGGCTCGCAATCGCGGTCTCCGAGGACGTCGATCCGTATTCGATGGACGACATCATGTGGTGCCTGACTACGCGGGTGAACCCGCGCACCGACATCTTGAACCCGATCCCGGGCGGCCGCGGCCAGACCTTCATGCCGGCCGAGCGCATGACCGCCGGCGAGCGGCAATGGACTGCCTCGAACACCCAGTTCGAGGGCGGCATGGGCATCGATGCCACCGTTCCCTTCGGCTACGAGAGCGATTTCCTGCGCCCGGTCTATCCGGTCGATAAGGTCAAGCCCGAGGACTTTTTCTCCAAGGACGACATCGCCAACGCCAAGAAGCGCATGCAGGGCTGGGTGCATTCGCTGGCAAGGTCGGGGCGGTAGCTCCCGTGGGTCTGCTAGGCTGCAGACCAGGGTCCGATCGGCGTCTTTCGTGCCTTAGGTGGGCACGTACGTTCATTGAGTAAGGGACGAGGGAATTTGCACTGGCCGAATCAGGTCGCTCGCAATCAGCTTCTTCAGTTCCTCGCCACTCGGTGCGCTCTCGCTGCAACCCATAAGCAGACCGTGCTTCGGGCGACTTATAGCGACGTAAAGCTGGTTGCGGCCAATCACAGTCTCTAAATGAAACGAAGAAAGATCAGGAATAACAACGACATCAAACTCTAGACCTTTTGTCTCACGAGCATCGGTGAAGTGAATATCATGCCGCCTGGTAAGGTCGTCGCGATGAGAAAGAAGAGCTGGCCGATGGTATGCCGCTAAATCTTCGTGAAGAAGATCATACCAGCAGCGGGCGTCTTCAGTAGACGGCGCGATAACCGCAATAGTCGCATAGGGGTCTACCGTCAAAATTCTTTCCAAAATGAGACGCGCCATCTTCGTCGGCGAATTAAATTCGTAAACGAGAGCCGGCGCTATGGCATCGTCCAAATCGAATTCAACGCGCGTATCCCCTTGTAATACGAATCTTATCCCAGAACTGAGAGCTGCTAATTCTTTACGCTGACGAAAATTTCGATCCAAAAAGATGGGAGAATTTTGGTGTAAAGTTGGAACAGATGGAAACAGGCGTTGATATTCCTCTGCGCCCGCGGATTGCAAGCGTTGTCGGCGATCACCCGATAAGGTGACTTGGTGATATTTGCTGGTTGCGGTCATGCCCATCAGCATAACTTCGATCTCGGTGAAGTCTTGTACCTCGTCAATAAATACGGCAGTGTTGCTTCGAATTTTGTATAGGTGGGCAGGAGCGTCCGCGTACTCGAATTGATCCGCAATCATCGCAGCCGACGTTATCAACATAACGAGGTCCGCGTCGGTTAGGCTCCGATGTCCTGCATCCGCGTTGGCAACAAGAGCTCGAATTGAATCAATTGAATTGTCCAATTCTCCAGAAACGCCGATTTCACCTGGATTTCCAAAGGCTTGACGCACGAGGGCGGGGAATTCCGGAAGTTGGATTGCCGGCGCTATCAAATCATAGGCAGCGAGCGCGCCAAGCAATCGCCGTGCCAGCGACGAAAGGGTTTGGCGTTCCTGTTCCTGATGCAGCCGATTCAACGCTGCATCGAGATCGACTCTTACATTTCTCGACTGCTCACGGTTCATCCTTTCGCGAATTGCCATTTCACGCATTCGGAACTCAACTCCCATAACGTCGTTGGTGACGCGGCGAGCAAGACCGCTCAAATGAAACCTCGTTTGGGTGCTATCCAATTGGCTTTTTGCAAGTTCCGAACCAATTCTAAGGACGACGTCTTTGACAGCGATCGGCACGTCTTGCTCTTTTGAAATAATCTCTTGCAATTTAATGCCAGCGGCACGAGCCATCGCTGTGTCAATTGCGAGCAACCACGGCAATTGCGTACGGCGAGGAGGAGCATCATTTTTGCTCCGCTTAAATCTTTGTGTCAGCCCAAACTGGTTCGATAGGTCAGTTCGAAACTCTTGAAAATCCCGGATCGGAAACCCGGTCAGTTCGAGGGCGGCGGCAGTCTCCTTGAGGTAACGTTTAAGGCTATGGCTCAGCACAAATCCAACCATGCCAATAGGCGAAAAGTCGTTTGCCGGCGCATTTTGCAGACCATAGTGCTCCCGCTGTTCACCGGTCGCAAAATTGGCAAAGAATTTGAGACGCCCAAGCGCAACCGATGTCTTTCCTGCTCCCGCGATCCCCTCCACGAATGTCAAACCGAAAGGATTACTTAGCCCGGCCTCTTGCGCTGGTGTCGTCCGAGTAAAGAACTGATGGCTCAGGGACGAGGTCTCAGAGTCGCTTAGATAAACGCCCCGCCAAGTCCGCAGCCAAGTCGGATCGTGATAGGCTGCTTGGCTAACTGCTTCGTTAGCAGCATGAGCGGCAGCCCCAGCATCAGCATCGAGGGTGTCAGCTTCTTCGATAGGTTCCGCTGTCAACGCGTTGATAAACGCTCGAAGATTCTGGACGGTCAATTGCTTGTCGTCACCCGCCAGCTGAATCGCCATCGACCGGAAATTTGGCTGGCGACTGGGTGAACGCAGGCTCACAGGACCATCGAACGTCCGAACCTCATCAGTCGTTAGGATACGTGTTCCTTTCGGAACGTTTACCTCACTCTCGTCTCCAGGATTGGAGATGACGAGCTTTGACGCGATCGGCGAATTGCGCGCCAAAACATAGCAGCCGTTATCGACGTAGCCGACGTTTGCTTGGGTTATTCTATAGGTGAATTGGCTCTTCACCCGACCGTCGTCATCAATTTCTTTGCCTAAAACTGTACGGCCGTAGCAGTGATCCGCGAGCTCCTGATAGCCCTTGAGCGATGAATACCTAACCTCATGTAGGGCGAAGTCAGCAGTCGAACTCTTGCGATCGAATTGAGGCCTTTGACGAAGCAAGTCGGAGATTATGGAAACCAACGCTTGTGACAGCTTGTCAAGCGTTGCCAGCTCTTCGCGAGCGGCGACGATTTCAGGCTTTTCCGCCACTTGGCTTAAAGTCCGAGCAGCGCTGTGTCGATCCACCATCGTCCTCCACCAAGGCCATAAATTTTTTGAAACGCCACCTCACAAGGTGAGAGATTTATGCACGTGAATGCGACAATGCTAGTTCCAGATCGGAAAAATACCTTTCCACAGTAGCTGTCAAGCGAGTGGCGCTGACATCTCACCCCTAGCGGCCTCCCGCAAGTGGGGACAGGGAACCTCGCCACCTCTCCGCCAGCGCCTTCCGATCCAGCTTACCGCGTTCGGTTTTCGGCAGTGCGTCGGCGATGAGGATGCGCTTGGGCGCCTTGAAGGCGGGCAGGGCGGCGCCGCAGTAGCGCAGGAGCGCGTCGGCATCGGCGGCCGCGCCCGGGCGGGTCACGACGTAGCTGACGACTTCTTCGCCGTAGATCGGATCGGGCACGCCGATCGTGGCGGCTTCGATCACGTCTGAGTGCTGCATCAGGAACGAGTCGATTTCGAGCGGCGAAATTTTGGCGCCGCCGCGGATGATCAGCTCCTTTTCGCGGCCGCTCATGGTCAGAAAGCCGTCTTCGTCGAGCGAGCCGAGGTCGCCGGTGCGGAAGCGGCCGCGGCTGTGAATTTCCACTTCGCCGTCGTCGCCGAGATAGCGGTACGGATGATCGCCGAGGCCGCCGAGCTCGACGTGGCCGATTTCGCCGGCGGGCAGGCGGCGGCCGTCGGCATCGACGATGGCGAGGTCGTGATAGCGGAACGGCCGGCCGACCTTGCCGAGGCGGCGCGCTTCGCCCGCAATCGCGGCGATCCAGCTCACCTCGCTGGCGCCGCAGCCCTGCGCGATCGGAATGCCGAATTTCTGCTCGAAGCGCTTCCAGTCCTCGAGCAATAGCGGCGCCGAGCTCGATGTGACGAAGCGCAGATTGGGCAGGTTGTCGCGATGCGCGCTCTGCTCGCTGTTGAGCAGAATGTTGATCGTTGTCGGATTGCCGGTGGCGACGGTCGCGCCGTGCTCGCGCAGGTGCTGGAAGAAGCGGCTCGCCGAAAATCGCTCCGCCAGCACCAGCGTGGCGCCGCGGTTGACGACCGAGAGCGCGCCAAGCGTCTGCGCCGAGTTCCAGCTGAACGGGCGGAAATCATAGAGGCGGTCGTTCGCTGTGATGCCGAAACCTTCGGCGAGCGGGTCGATGTTCAAGAGATATTCGCGAAAGTCGAGGATGACGCCCTTCGGTTTGGCGCTGGTGCCGGAGGTGAACAGGATGATGGCGTCGTCGTTCGGATTAGCCCCCTCCCAATCCTCCCCCGTAAGCGGGCGAGGGCTTTTTCGCGGGAGTTCGCCGAACAGAGTCTCGCTCTGCGTGCTGCCCCAGTGGCCGAGCGGCAGGCGCGGCGCCGGTGCTGCCGCCAACAGGTCGTCGAGCCCTAAGCCCTCCTGAAAGACAATTAAACGCGGCTTGAGCCGCTCAAAAATATTGCCGAGCTGATTGCGGTTCATCTCGACGTGCACGGTGCAGATCGTGGCGCCGGCGGCCATGACGCCGAAATAGCAGAGCAAATGCTCGATCGAATTGTTGGCGAGGAGTGCGACCCGGTCGTTACGGCCGATGCCGCGCGCGCGCAGCAACGCGGCGAAGCGGCCGACCGCATCGCGCAACGCGCCGTAACTGACGGTGCGGCCATCGTCGGCGGCAATCACCCACGGCTTGTCGGGCGCACGCGCCGCGGCGCGCGCGATCCAGCTGCGCAGCAGGTTTGAGCCCGGGTCTGCCTGCATGGTAAGATGACGGCCTTGAATTCCTTAGCGATATAAGCATTTCGCCTGACAGCAAAACAAGGTGCGGCGAAACAAGACGCGTATGACGAACAAGCTGGTCTCGATGTTGTCAGGGCGTAG
>JASHXZ010000552.1 GCA_030043285.1 Xanthobacteraceae bacterium
GACTACCACCTGCTGCTTGACGAGCACGGCACTCAGATTTTCGCCACCACCGACGACATTGCCGAGCGCGTGCGCAAGATTGGCGGCACGACGCTGCGCTCGATCGGTCATATCAGTCGCCTGCAACACATCGCGGACAACGACGCCGAGTTCGTGACGCCGATGGATATGCTCGCCGAGCTGCGTGACGACAACAAGCAGCTCGCGGCGTACATGCGGGAAACGCACGGCCTATGCGACGAACTCGGCGACGTCGCCACCGCGAGCCTGCTGGAAGTCTGGATTGACGAGGTCGAGCGGCGCACCTGGTTCCTGTTCGAGACTACGCGTGCGGGCAGAGCGGGGTGATCGCTCCATGCTCTTCGCCGACTCGACCAAGGAGGCGGTTCAATGGCTGAGACGAGGAAAGAGACCGACAGTCTCGGCGTTGTCGAGGTGCCCTCGGACAAGCTGTGGGGCGCTCAGACGCAACGGTCGCTTGAGCATTTCAGCATCGGCCAGGACCTCATCCCGCGCGAGATGATCTCGGCCTATGCAACATTGAAGAAAGCCGCCGCCATCGCCAACCACGCCGGCAAACGGCTCGGCGATCAGCCCTATAAGCTCATCGTTGCGGTCTGCGACGAGATTTTGGCCGGCCAGCACCACGATATGTTTCCGTTGCACGTTTGGATGACCGGCAGCGGCACCCAGTTCAACATGAACGTCAATGAGGTGATCTCGAACCGCTGCTCGCAAATTGCCGGTACGCCGCTGGGCAGCCATGCGCCGGTTCATCCCAACGATCACGTTAACATGGCCCAGTCATCCAACGACTCTTTTCCGTCCGCCATGTGCATCGCCGCTGCCGTGAACGTCAAACAGCGCCTCATTCCGGCGGTGACAACGCTACGCGACGCGATCGACAGGAACGCGAAGGCATGGGACCAGATCGTCAAGATCGGGCGCACCCACATGCAGGATGCCACGCCCCTGACCTTGGGGCAGGAGTGGTCCGGTTATGTCGGAATGTTGGCCGACGATTTGGAGCGGCTCGAAGGCGCACTGCAAGGCGTATACCGCCTGGCGCTCGGCGGTACGGCCGTGGGCACAGGCATCAATTCGGCGCCCGGCTTTGCCGAGGCGGCAGCCGCCGAGATCGGGACACTGACCGGCCTGCCGTTTGTCACCGCACCCAACAAGTTCACCGTGCAAGGCGCCCATGATGCGCTGGTTCAGCTTTCCGGAACGCTGCGCACGCTGGCGGTGTCGCTCTACAAGATCGCCAACGACATTCGCCTGATGTCGTGCGGACCACGCGCCGGCTTTGCCGAATTGAAAATCCCGGAGAACGAACCCGGCTCCTCGATCATGCCGGGCAAGGTCAATCCGACCCAGTGCGAAGCGCTCACCATGATCGCCGTTCAGGTGATGGCCAACGACGTGGCCGTGGGCTTCGGCGGCGCCGGCGGTTATCTGGAAATGAACGTCTATAAGCCGCTCACGATCTACAACATCACCCACTCGGTGACGCTCATGACCGACGGCTGCGCCAATTTCCGCAAGTTCCTGGTCGAAGGCACAAAGCCGAATCTGGAGAAGATCGCCGAATACGTCGATCGCTCCTTGATGCTGGTGACGGCGCTCTCGCCCGTCATCGGCTACGACAAGGCGTCGCGGATCGCCCATTATGCGATGGACAACGATCTGACCTTGAAGGAAGCGGCGTTGAAATTGGGCTTTGTGACGGAGGTCGAGTTCGACCGCGTCGTCGATCCGAGAAAGATGGTGCGCCCCTACGTGGCGGCAGCGCGGACGAAGGCGGATGCGGCCTGACCGGCTCGATCCGAATAGGTCAGCCAGCGCGCGGTGACGAGGGGCTGGCAAAAAATCAACTGATTCTAACTGGTCCGCCGCGATCGCCACGCCGTCTCAACAATGGTTTCGAGCCGAGAATATTTGGGCCGGAAGCCGAGATAGCGTTTCGCTGATGCCGGATCGGCAAATAGACTGGGCGGGTCACCCGGCCGCCGGGCGGCATGAATAAGCGGCACTTGCTTGCCGACGATCCGTTCGACACACCCGACAACGTCGAGCACGGAATGGGCCTGCCCGGCGCCAAGATTGAACGCGCGCGGCATGTCGTCGTCGATGCGCGAGATGGCCTCAACATGCGCGGCCGCAAGGTCGCACACATGTATAAAGTCGCGTTCGCAGGTGCCGTCGCGCGTCGCATAGTCCGTCCCGAACACGCGCAATGGCGGGGCTTTGCCCATGGCGGCATCCAGGGCGAGCGGAACGAGGTGAGTTTCCGGTTCATGCCGCTCGGGCAGGTCGCCGCTCGGATCAGCGCCGGCGGCATTGAAATAGCGCAAGATGACGAAGCGCAGTTTCCGCGCCGCCGCAGTGTCCCTGATGATCTGCTCGCACATCAGTTTCGAACGGCCGTAAGGGCTTATTGGCCTGGGCGTCGCGGCCTCGGCGATTCGAACAGAATCGGGAATGCCGTAGATCGCGCAGGAACTGGAAAAGACGAGTTTATCGATTGCGGCCGCGGACATGGCTTCAAGAACGTTCACCATACCGGCGACATTGGTTTTGTAATACGACAGCGGATCCGAAACCGACTCGCCCACATAGGCCAATGCGGCGAAGTGAATAACAGCGCTCGGACGATGTTGTGCAAATGTCTTCTCAAGAGCCGCCCGATCAAGCACGTCGCCGATCACGAGCGGACCCCAGCGGACAAAATCCGCGTGCCCTCTGCAGAGGTTGTCATAGACGACCGGCGTATGACCGCTCGCCGCGAGAGCGCGGCATGTATGACTGCCTATGTAGCCAGCGCCACCTATGACCAGAATTGTCGCCATATTTCATTCGCCAGTCTCTCGATCGGCCCTCTGCGCCGTTTTTGGCGCAAAGGCACTGGCTAACGTCCCCCCGCGAGCGTGGCAGCTGTCATTGGCGCATGCTATCATAGCGCAAAGCTGTTTTTGACATTGGCCGACAGCGCGGAATCGAGGGGTCGCGCGTCGAGGGAGGCGGGCGGATGCGCGTGGTGATGATCGGAACCGGCTACGTCGGCCTGGTTTCGGGGGCCTGCCTCGCCGATTTCGGCCACCAGGTTGTGTGCATCGATAGCGACCCGGCAAAAATCGAGGCCTTGCAGCGCGGCCAAATACCCATCTACGAACCAGGGCTCAAGGAGCTTGTGGAGAAGAATACCGCGCCGGGGCGGCTGCGCTTTGCGACGGACCTGGCTGAACCGGTGGCCGCCGCCGATGCGGTCTTTATCGCTGTCGGAACGCCGTCGCGACAGAGCGATGGCCACGCGGACCTTTCCTACATCTACCGCGCATCGGGCGAGATCGGGGCGGCCCTCAATGGCTTGAGTAGATTCATGGTGATCATCACCAAGTCGACCTTGTCGGTCGGTGCCGGTGACGACGTGGAGCGGATCATTCGCGAGGCATGCCCCGGGGCCGATGTGGCTGTCGT
>JASHXZ010000553.1 GCA_030043285.1 Xanthobacteraceae bacterium
TCGAACAACGCGGTGGAATCCGTGCGCAGCATGCCGTGGGTTTCCATCATGTCGGCGACGGTGGCTGCCGCGGTCTGTTTCGATTCCTCGACCGCGCTGCGGGTGGCATTGTGCAAGTCCTGCATGGTGCGGGTGATTGCCGTCTTGGCGGCATCGGCGACGCCCTGGGTGCCCTCCTGGAATTGGCCGAGCGTGCGGGTGACCGCGGTGGTGGCGTTCTCACCGGCTTCGTTGATGAGCCGCGCGATCTCCTCGCTGTTGTCCATCATGGTCTGGGTGAAGACGAAACCCTTGGCCTCGATCGCCTTTACCGCCTGATCGGTGACGCGGCCGACTTCGACGGCGAATTGCTCGCCCTTGCCAGCCAACGCCGCGACCAGATCGCTCGATTTCTGATCGAGCACCCGGCTGACCTCGCCGGACCTCTCGTCGAGCACCCGGCTGATCGCGCCGGATCGCTCGCCGAGCATCCGGTCCAACTCGCCGAATCGCTCGCCGAGCACCCGGTTCAGTTCGCCGGATCGCTCGCCGAGCACGCGGTTCAAGTCGCCGGATTTCGCGTCGAGTATCCGGCTTATCTCGGTCGACCTCTCGTCGAGCACCCGGTTCATCTCGCCGGATTTCTCGTCGAGCGTGCGGGTCAGATCGCCGACCCGCTGGGTCACGGCGGCATGGATCTCGTCGGCGCGGCCGACGAGATTGCGGGCGATGTCGGCGCTGGTGGTGACGAGCGTACGCTGGGCGTCGCCGGCCGAACGGGTTATGGCGTCGCTACTGGAGCGCGCGGTCTGCGCCATGAGTTCGGTCGCGTTGGTCGACGTGACCTTGACGGTTTCGCTCGCCGTGGTGGCGCTCTTGCTGATCGCGCTGCTGGCCGCAGCCGCGGTCTTGCTGACGAGGTCGCTGGCCTGTGCCGCGCTCTTGCCGAGCAGATCGCTCGCCGTCGCGGTGGTTCGGCTGATGGTCTCGCTCAGCGAAGCGGCGCTCTTGCCGAGCGTATCGCTGCTCGTCGTCGCGGTCCTGTCGATCGCGGCGATGGCGGCGGCGGTGCTCTTGCTGATGGTGCTGTTCAATGCCGCGGTGCTGCGGTCGAGCGAAGCGGTCGCTTCCGCGGAACTGCGATTCAAGGCTTCCGTCACCGCCGCGGTCGCGGTAACGCTCTTGCCCAGTGAATCGGTGGTGGTGGCGAGGAGCTGGGTGAGCGAGCGTTCGGCATCGGCCGAATTCGATTTGACCGCATCCGACAACGCAACCAGACGCGAATTGAGGAGATCGGCCGCGGCGCGGCTGTGCGTGTCCATCTCGCGGATCACGGTTTCGGTGCGGCCGATCAGCAGCTGCTCGAGGTGCGTGATGCGGTCATCGAGTGCGCTGGCGACCTCCTTGGCGCCGCTGCCAAGCGTGGTGTCGATCGCGGCGACGCGCTCGCCAACCATCTCCGCCAGCATCTGGCCGCGGCTGTCGATGACGTTGGCGACGTCGCTGACGCGCTTGTCGACCGCGGCGACCACTTCCTTGCCGCCTTCGGCCAGCGTCTTGGCAATGTCCATGACGCGCGTCGACAGCGCCTCGGTAAGCGCCTCGGTGCGGGTGTCGAGGGTTTCCTGGAAGCGGGACAGCCGCTGGTCGAGCGAGGTGGTGACCTCGTTGGCGCGGTCGGTGACGCGATTATCGAACGTGTCGATGTAGCTGCGCATCGACTCGGAAACGTCCTGCGTGCGGGCGCCGAGCCGCTCGACGAGTTCGGAGCCGTAGGTCTTCACGGTGCGGTCGAACTCGCTCAAATGCCGGGTGATCAGATTGCCGAGCGTCTCCGAGTCGCGCGAGATCTTCTCGCCGAGTTCGACGCCGGAGTGGGTGAACATATCCTCGTAGGCGGCCAGCCGCGTCGCCAGCATCTCCTTCATGGCGTCGCTGCGCGAGGTGATGGCGGAGACGAGGTGCTCGGCGCTATCGCGCACCGAGTCGGTCATGTTGTTGCTGCGCGACACCATCGCGTCGGTGATGCGGTTGCCGGCCTGTTCGAGCTTGCTCGCCAATTCGCCGCCGCGCAGGTTCAGATCGAGCACGAGCGACTCGCCGGAGGTGCGCAGCGTCGAATTGACCTCTTCGGCGCTGGCCGCGATCCGCTCGGCGATCTGGCTCGACGTGTCGACGATCGAATCGGTGAGTTCCTGCGAGCGGCTGACCATCATGTCGACGGTGGCCAGCGCCTTTTCGGAGAACCCGTCGGTAACGCTGTCGAGACGCGCCGTGAGCATGTCTTCGATGCCCTGGGCAATCTCGGCAAATTCCTCGCCGATGTGATCGGTCTTGAAGCTCAAGCTCGAAGTGAGCCGGTCGCTAGCGGTCGCGATCGCGCGCGAGGTTTCGGCGCTGGTGTTCTCCAGCCGATCGAGCAGATCGCTGCCGCGCACCGAGAGTTGCTGAATCATATTGTCGCCGACCTCGCCGAGCGACAGCGTGATGTGCTCGCCCTTTTCGGCGAGCGAAAGGGTGATGCGTTGTGCGGCGTCGTTGACCTGCTGGCCGACCAGATCGCTGATGGTCGACAGGTCCTGGGTCAGGTCGATGTGGACGTTGTTGATGGCGGAACGCACCTGCTCGGCTTGGCCGACCAGCGTGTCGCGCTGATTGGCGAGATCCTGGATCAGGCCGCGGATACGCGCTTCGTTGTCGCCGTAGGTGCGGGCAAGCGCCGCGACTTCGTTCTGCACCAGCGTTTCCAATTCGCTGGCGCGCGCCAGCGCGCGCTCGACGCCATCGCCCATCGCCGCCACTTCGCGGCGGATCGCCTGGCCGACGCTGACGATGGAATCCTGGGCGACGCTCTCCGGCTCGGCGAGCCGCATGGCGACGCCCGCCATGGCCTGCGCGATCAGCCGCAATTCCTGGCCGCGCCAGGCCATATGCGCGACGCCGAAGAAGAAGATGATCGGCAATAGCGCGGCGGCGCCGAGGCCAAGCGCGATGGCGGCCAGCGAATGGCCCGGTCCGACCGCGGCATAAAAATCCGGAAGGTAGGCCCATGACAGCGCAAGACAGCCGACCGCCCAGGCGGCAGAGAATATTGCGGCGACGAAATAAGAGGTCCGCGACGGCCGGCGTTGCAGCGCCTGAAGAATCTGGCCGATCGATTGCCGATCGTCATTGGCGGCGCCGCGCCCCTGCACGCCAAGGTCGCGCGTGCCAACGGGGTCGGAGTCGAAGCGGTCGTGGAAGGACGGCTGCGGCGGGGCGGCAAGTCTGCGCTCGTCGTCATGGCCGCCACGCGGCTCGATGACGGGATCGATCGGATGCGCCGCCGGCTCCTCGTCGTCGCGAATGTTGAGCGCTTCCTGGATCGCCGAGAGTGCCGCCTCTGTCGGATCGATCGTCTTCTTCGGACTGTTCGCCATGTCGGTCGTCGCCTCGCGTGTTACGCCGGACTAGGGCGGCCCGAATTCCGGACCGCGCCACGAGCGCGTGATCGTTCAAGTGCTCAAGATGCCTGCGAGGGCCCCCGCCCTCATGTTGCACTCCCGTAGCCCATCCTATCGGGTTGGCATATCGAAGAAAACCGGCCCCGGTAACGTCCCTTTAATCATCGTTAACGGTTTGCTCACCATACCATCGACAAGCGCCGGACAGGAATGGTTTTGCCATCTTGATGCCGACAATGCGGCCGGCGTGCGGCCCCCCGCGCAAAAAAGCCGGATTGTGCCCGGTTCCCGACGTTGCGCGTGTGGATAAGTGCTTCGGTGCTGGCCTCCGTAGGACTTTGCTCACCAGTCCGACGAAAGAAGGAGCCCCCAGCGGGCCGCGGGCTGCAAATTTTACGCAGTTTTTCCGGTAGCGGAGCCAAATTGCCATCTGCGCAAAGACTTGCGGCGCAAGCCTGGAGCAAAGGCTTGGCTAAGCGGGCGGGCGCGGGGAGGGCGTTATGGGTGCAGCAGGTTTGCGCGTGATCGCCGCGGCGCCGCGTCTGTGCGTCATCGATGAGGAACACCTCGGGCAGATGACGTTCGGCGACCGCCGGCTGGAACGCGAAGTTTTGGAGATCTTTCGCCGTCAGGCTGCAATCATGCTCGGCCGTATCGGCGGCAGCGAACCGGCTGCCGCATCGATGGCGGTTCATACGCTCAAAGGCTCTGCGCGCGGCATTGGGGCGTGGCGCGTGGCACGGGCGGCAGAACGCCTGGAGCTAGCCCACGTCGACGCGGAACGCAGTGCGGCGCTCAGCGAACTCACCGCCGCTACCGCCGAGGTCCGCGCAGCCATTGATGCGCGTTTGGAAGATTATTCCACTCACGCCGCGGACGGACGTTGATCTGTTCTCCTCGCCTGCACTGGCGCCGTCCGGCGTAAGCCTATAGATGTAAACCCGCCGGCCGGGTTCCTGCAGCGCATTCGCGCGCTGGATCTGGCCGTCGACCCGCTCCTAACCATCCAGCCATGGTCAAAATCACCTACATCGATCACGAAGGTACCGCGCGCACCGTTGAAGGCGAAGTCGGCGCGACCGTCATGGAGACGGCGATCAAGCACGGCGTGCCCGGCATCGAGGCCGAATGCGGCGGCGCCTGCGCCTGCTCGACCTGCCACGTCTATATCGAGGAAGAGTGGCGCGAGAAGGTCGGTGAGCCATCGCCGATGGAAGAGGACATGCTCGATTTCGCCTTCGAGGTTAAGCCCAATTCGCGTCTGACATGCCAGATCAAGGTGCGCGACGATCTCGACGGCCTGACCGTGCGCACCCCGGAGCGTCAGGCCTGAGGTGCAGAGCACCGAGCGAACAGGACGAATCCCGGCATTACTGGAACAATTTCAATACCGCGCGGCTGCGCCCGCGCTCTTCCCCTTGGGTAGCGAGCGCGCTAGACACTCGCCAACTTATCAGGACCGCATCCATTATCTTTTAGGACATGAGCACGACACGACATGAGTGAACCCATCAAGACCGACGTTGTCATTATCGGCGCCGGGCCGATCGGCCTGTTTGCCGTCTTCGAGCTCGGGCTGCTCGACATGAAAGCGCATCTTATCGATATCCTCGACAAGATTGGCGGCCAGTGCGCCGAGCTGT
>JASHXZ010000554.1 GCA_030043285.1 Xanthobacteraceae bacterium
CCGATCGCCATGTTGCCGACGTCGGTGTGCACTGCGTAAGCGAAATCGATTGGTGTGGCCCCGCGCGGCAGCGCGATCAACTTGCCCTTCGGCGTGAAACAGAACACCTGGTCGTGGAACAGTTCGAGTTTGGTGTGCTCAAGGAACTCTTCGGGGTTCGACCCTTCCGCCAATAGCTCGATGGTGCGGCGCAGCCAGGCGTAAGCGCTCGACTCGCGCGACAGCATCTCGGTCGGTGAGCCGAGGCCGTCCTTGTAGAGCGCATGCGCCGCGATGCCGTACTCGGCAATCTGCTGCATTTCGCGGGTGCGGATCTGCAGCTCGACGCGCTGTTTGCCCGGACCGATCACCGTGGAATGGATCGAGCGGTAATCGTTCTGCTTCGGCGTCGAAATGTAGTCCTTGAAGCGGCCGGGTACGACTGGCCAGCTGGTATGGACGACGCCGAGCGCCTGATAGCACTCGGCAACGGTGCCGAGGACGACGCGGAAGCCGAGGACGTCGGAGAGCTGCTCGAAGCCGACCGCCTTGCGCTCCATCTTGCGCCAGATCGAATAGGCGCGTTTGCGCCGGCCCGACACTTCCGCCGTGATGCCCCGATCGGCGAGTTTTTTGGCGAGCTGCTGCTCGATTTCGGCGATCCAGCCGCGCGAACGCTCGGCCAGGGCATCGAGCCGTCCGCTGATGACCTTGTGAGCCTCCGGATTGAGCTCGCGAAACGCCAAATCTTCGAGTTCCTCGCGCATCCGCTGCATGCCCATGCGGCCGGCAAGCGGCGCGTAGATGTCGAGCGTCTCTTCCGCGGTGCGGCGGCGCGCTTCCGGCGGCCTATGACCGAGCGTGCGCATATTGTGCAGCCGGTCGGCGAGCTTGATCAGCAGGACGCGCACGTCATCGGCGATGGCGAGCAGAAGCTTGCGCAGGTTTTCGGCCTGCTTGGCCTCCCTCGACACCAGGTCGAGTCTTTTCAGCTTGGTCAGCCCCTCGACCAGTACGCCGATGTCATGGCCGAACAGGCGATCGATTTCGGCCCGTGTCGCATCGGTATCCTCGATCGTGTCGTGCAGCAGCGCGGCGGCGATGGTGGCATCGTCGAGCTTGAGCTCGGTCAGAATCGCAGCGACCTGGAGCGGGTGCGAGAAATAGGGGTCGCCGGAGGCGCGTCGCTGCTCGCCATGCGCCCGCATCGCGTAGACGTAGGCGCGGTTGAGCAAATCCTCGTTGGTTTTGGGATTGTATTGCTTGACCCGGTCAGTCAGCTCGTATTGCCGCATCAGCTGCGGCTTGCGCGCGGGCACTTGAGGATTCGGGACCGGCCGGAGCGGCGCCGAGTCGGCTGCCGGCACCAGCTTCGGAGCGTGCGCGACCGCCACTCCGAACTCTGGCTCGGCCTGCGCCTGATGCAGGTCCACTGGCGGCTGCGGCATGGCGATCCTTGCCGATTTCTTGGAAATCCTTTGACCGGCACAATATCACGGGGCGGCGCTGATGCTACCAGGCAAGCGCGACACCAGCCCGGTGCGAACACCTGCCGCGCACCAAGCGCCGAGAATGGCTGATTTTCGTTAACGAATCGGCGGCCGAAGCAGCCGCCAAACCGCAAGCCGCTATTCGTCGTCGTCGACGGGATCGGGCTCGGGTTCGGCTTCCGGAGGCGTCAGCCCCTCAAGGCCCTTGAGCAGCTCTTCTTCGCTCATCCGCTCGGTGGTGACCTCGGTGTCGTCGGCATCGATCCCGGTACCGGGGGCGCCAATCAGGGGCATGGAATCGGGTTCGGGTTCGTCGACCTCGACGTATTTCTGCAGCGAATGGACGAGTTCCTCGTTGAGGTCGCCGGGCGACAGCGCCTTTTCGGCGATCTCGCGCAAGGCGACTACCGGGTTCTTGTCCTTGTCGCGCTCGACCGCGATCTGCGAGCCGGACGAGATCAGCCGGGCGCGGTGGGCGGCGAGCAGGACGAGTTCGAAGCGATTCTCGACCTTGTCGATGCAATCTTCGACGGTCACGCGGGCCATGTGGCTTCAGCTCCTTCGGCAGCGCTCGGCAGGGGTCCGGTGCGGTTCCACTGCAAATGCAAGTTGCTCAATTGCCGCTGTAAGTATCGTCAAGGGCCGCGGAAGGCAAGAGCCGGCGGCATATTCCCTGCTCGCGCAGCATGGTCGGCGCCGGCGCGATCCAATGCCGGCCGTTTTCCTGGCAACCCCGCTGGGAACTCGCGAGTTGTGTCGTTGCGCATTGCCGCGACGGCGTGCCGCAGCGCTGCATTGCGCGAACGACCGCAACACGCCACTTGCGAGCGCGGCACTTGCCCAATACCCTGCGGTCCTTGCGGCAGTATCGCGCACGTCGAATGTTTCGGACGACGGCAAAACTGTTTTAACAAAGCACCGGGACGGCCGATTGCGTTACGGCCGATCCGGTTTTATCCAGACCATCCGCTCACGAGAGAACCCATGTCGGCACAAGTTGAAAAAATCGCGCTCTTCATTGATGGAGCAAATCTCTACGCAACCGCCAAATCGCTCGGCTTCGATATCGATTACAAGCGCCTCCTGCGCGAGTTCCAATCGCGCGGCTATCTGTTGCGCGCCTTCTACTACACTGCGGTGATCGAAGATCAGGAATATTCGTCGATCCGGCCGCTGATCGATTGGCTCGACTATAACGGCTACACCGTCGTCACCAAGGCGACCAAGGAATTCGTCGATCAAACCGGTCGGCGCAAGGTCAAGGGCAACATGGACATCGAACTTGCCGTCGATGCCATGGAGATCGCGCCGCACATCGATCAGATGGTGCTGTTCTCCGGCGACGGCGACTTCCGCTCGCTGGTCGAGGCGGTGCAGCG
>JASHXZ010000555.1 GCA_030043285.1 Xanthobacteraceae bacterium
GCTGACGTATTGGCCGCGGCCCTGCGTGAGCCGCGACAGGTTCGGCCGCGGCACCGAGCGGCCGATATAAGAATTCGGCCGGTCCAGCGCGCTCAAGCCGGAGGGTTGGTCGTCGGCGAGGTTCATCGATCTGGTCCCTCCCCATAACGGGGAGGGACTTTTAGATCACAAATACCGGGTCGGCCACATCAGCGTGCGCCACATGTGCGCCGAGGGCGAATCGTCGAAGCCGAGGCCTTCCTCGGGCTGCCGGAAATTGCGGCCGACGAGGTCGACGAAATCGTCGAGATTGACCTTGGCGTTCGGATCGAACGCGTAGATGTCGTTGACGCAAATGAGCCGCGCGGTCATGTACCATTTGTGGTTCCGCGCGTTCTCGTAATCGCGCACGATGTACGGCTCGGGCTTGTAGTCGGCGCCGAAATTGTTGACGTACATCTGCGGATATTCGTAGCCGACCGACGGATCAGGGAAGAAGCGCAGCGCCTGGTGCATGCGCACCGCCCAGCTCACTTCCGGATCGACATACGGCTCGATCATCTGCGCGCCCCAATAGCCGTGGTCGCAGCGGATGAAGCTCGCGACGCCGATGTCGTGAAGGAGACAGGCGAGCACGATCTTCTCGTTGTGGCCGTTCTTGAGCGCCAGGTTCGCGCTCTGCAAAAGGTGATTGAGCGAGGCGAAGCGGTTCTTGAAGAAATCGATCAGGGTCGGCTTCTTCGGCATTTGCGGCAGCCGCGGATCGGCGCCCATCAAAAAGTATTTGTCCGGATTGTTCTTCTTGAAATCGAAGCCGCTGAGCATCTCGATCTTGCCGTCGGCCATGCCGAACAGCACCGACTTGGTGGCAACGCGCTCGGCGAGCTCGTTCATCATCTGCTCTTCGATCTCGTCGGCGCGTTCGGAAATGGTCGCGGTGTGGACGTGTTCGTTCATTGTCAGGCTCTCTTTCCCGCCCGGCTGCGGGCGACGGATTCAATTGCATCCACAATAGCATGGTATCCGGTGCAGCGGCAGTAGTTGCCGGACAAATGCTCGCGAATGGCGTCCCGGCTCGGAACCTTGCCGCCGCCAATGAGCGCGTGCGCACCGATCAGCATACCGGGAGTGCAGAAGCCGCATTGCAGGGCGTTGCGCAGGCGGAACGCCTCCTGCAGGTCGGCAATGGCGCCGGAATCGGACACGCCCTCGATGGTCTCGACCTGCGCGCCGTCGCATTGCACCGCAAGCGTCAGGCAGCCGCGCACCACCGCGCCGTCGACCAGCACCGTGCAGGCCCCGCACACCCCGTGCTCGCAGCCGATATGGCTGCCGGTGAGCCCGAGGTCGTCGCGCAGGAAGTCGACCAGCGTTTTGCGCGCTTCGACGCGCTCGCGCACCTCCTCGCCGTTGACGCGCAGGCTGATGTCGAGGTGCTCGGGCATATCAGATTAGTAGCACTGCGGAGGGGTTTAACGCCACGGCGCATCACCCTTTCCCGTCGGACAGAGAGCAGGAGGTGATTTCTCGCACGATGTCGATGGCGCGGCGCAGCAGCGTCATCGAGGCTTCCAGCGTGCGAAAGCCGGCATGGGCGGTCAGCGTGACGTTCGCCATCGCGGCCAGCGGATAATCGGGCCGCAGCGGCTCGGCGTGGAAGACGTCGAGGCCGGCGTGGCCGACGTGGCCGCTGCGCAACGCCTCGATCAGCGCGCTCTCCTCGACCAGAGCAGCACGCGCCGTGTTGATCAGGATCACACCCGGCTTCATCCGCGCGATCTGCGCCGCGCCAAGGAAACCGCGCGTGTCGTCGTTGAGTGCGAGGTGCAGGCTGATCACGTCGGAGCCGGCGAGCAGCGCATCGAGCGCCACCAGATTTTCGCCGTCGCGCGGCGTGCGGTTCCAGGCGATCACCTCCATGCCCAGGCCGCGGCCGATGCGGGCTGCCTCGCGGCCGATGCCGCCGAGCCCGATGATGCCGAGCGTCTTGCCGCGAAGCTGCACGCCTTCGCGCGTCGACCAGACGCCGGCGCGAATGCTCCGATCCATGGCGGCGACGTCGCGGCAGGCCGAAAACATCAGCGCCATGGCGTGCTCGGCGACCGCCGTGTCGCCGTAGCCCTTGATGGTGTGCACGGTGACGCCCCGCGCCGCAAGCTCGGCGGGGTTCATATAGCTCGCGGCACCCGTGCCGAGAAACACGATGTGCTTGAGCGCGCCGCATTTCGCCACCAGCTCGGTCGGCATGTAGGAATGGTCGTCGATGCAGATGACGCAGCCGTCGAGCAGGCGTGGCAGCTCGGCTTGAGCGAACGGCGCGCGATTGACCTCGATTGCCGGGTCGTCGGCGCGCCGAACCCGCTGCCAGACCGGCGCGAGCTGGTCGTTGCAATCGATGAAGAGGCACTTCATTCGCGATCTAAGGCTGCGGTGGGCCGCTGGCGGGGGCCGAGGCTTGGTGTCATGGTCTTGGTGTCATGATTGTGTCACGCAGCTTAGTCCACTTTTATACCGGCTGCTTGGTCGAAACCCAGGCTTTGGGGGCATCAGCGGATCAATGAGCGCAGTTTTGCCCAGCGATATCGGTGATCCCGCGCCGGCGAGGAGCCGCACAGCGCTCGTTGCACTGGGCGTCGGAGCACTCGGCGTTGTTTTCGGCGACATCGGCACGAGCCCTCTCTACACGCTCAAGACCGCCTTCGAATTCCTCGGCAGCGAACCGACGCCGGACCGCATCCTTGGCATGGTGTCGCTCGTGATATGGACGCTGTTTTTGATCACGTCGATCAAATATGTCGCAATCGCCATGAGCATCGACAACGACGGCGAGGGCGGCATTCTCGCATTGATGTCGCTCATCGGCATCAAGGAGCATCGCCGGCCGATGATCGTCCTTGCCGGGCTCCTTGGAGCGGCGCTGATTTACGGCGATGGCGCGATCACGCCGGCGATTTCAGTGCTATCGGCGCTTGAAGGATTGGACATCGCGGCGCCGGCCTTGCACAGCTATGTGGTCCCCGCTGCGGCCGGCGTCCTTGTCGCTCTGTTTGCTGTTCAGCCGTTCGGGACATCGCGCATCGGCGCGACCTTCGGACCGATCATGCTGGTGTGGTTCGTGGCGATCGGAGCGCTCGGACTCTGGGGCGTGTTGCAAAATCCGTCGGTGCTGCGGGCGATCAATCCCTATTACGGCGTGCATCTGCTTGCGACCAACGGACTTAACGGCTTCCTTGTTCTTGGCGGCGTCTTTCTTTGTGCCACTGGAGCGGAGGCGCTTTATGCCGACATGGGGCACTTCGGCAGGACGCCGATTCGGCTGAGCTGGTCGTGGCTCGTTTTCCCAAGTCTTGTGTTGAACTACGCCGGCCAATCGGCGATCGCGCTCAACGGCGCATCGATCGCCAACAACGTGTTCTACCGCCTGTGCCCGGGTGCGCTGCTGATCCCGCTGGTGGTCCTATCGACCGTCGCAACCATTATTGCCAGCCAATCGATCATCACCGGCGCGTTCTCGATGACGCGCCAGGCGATTCAGCTCGGCTGGCTGCCACGCCTGCACATCAAACAGACCTCGGAGCAGGGTTACGGCCAAATCTACGTCGGCGCGATCAACTGGCTGCTGATGGTGGTGACGCTGGCGCTGACCATCCTGTTCCGCAAGTCGGACAATCTCGCCTCCGCCTTCGGCATCGCGGTGTCGCTGACCATGCTGATGACGTCCTGCCTATTGTTCATCGCACTGCGGGAAATCTGGCGCTGGAGTCTTTGGCTCAGTGCCGCCGTTGCCGGATTGTTCATTGTCATCGACGCCGGCTTCTTCGCGGCCAATTCCATGAAAATCGCGGACGGCGGTTATGTCCCGCTATTGATCGCCTTCACCATCTACGGACTCATGCTGATCTGGCATCGCGGTTCGGCCGCGGTCGCCAAGCGGCTCGGGCAGGCGAGCGTCCCGGTGGTCGATTTTCTCGCCGATCTGAAGACCAAAGGCGTGCCCCGCGTGCCCGGAACCGCCGTGTTCTTGACGCGGATGGCGGGCGGCGTGCCGCCGGTGCTGCGCTGGCATCTGCGGCACAATCGGGCCCTGCACGAACGGGTGATCGTTCTGCGCGTCTTGACCGAGGACAAGCCGCGCGTGCGCTGGCCGGAGCTGATGTCCGTCGTCGAAGAGGGTGAGAATTTCTGGCGCATAACGGCGCATTTCGGCTTCATGCAGCGGCCGGATGTGCCGCGTCTTTTGGAGGAGGCGCGGCAGCGCGGCTGCACCGCGTGGCTCAACGACGTCACTTACTACGTCGGGCACGAAACCATCCTGCACCGCCGCCACGGGCCGGCCATGCCGCTTTGGCAGGAAGAGATATTCGCCTGGATGGTGCGAAACGCCGCCCACGCGACCGATTACCTCCGCTTGCCGGCCGAGCAGGTCGTGGAAATCGGCCGGCAGATTCCGATCTGAAGCGGATGCCGCATAACGAGCCTGTCGCACAATGATGCGAGGTTTAGAACGACAATCATTGGGGGGAGAAGCCATGCGTTCTTGGCCCTTGCCGTTTCAGCCGCGATTTATTGCCTACACGGCCGTCTCGGCGATAACCGCCGTTCTGCTGCTCGAATATTTATTCGTGTCGAGCACGCTCTACGTTGCGATCCCGCTCCTGCTGTTCGCGGCGCTCGCAGCCATCGGCACGTTCGATCTGCTCCAGACCCGGCACGCGGTGCTG
>JASHXZ010000556.1 GCA_030043285.1 Xanthobacteraceae bacterium
TTCAGCGGGTTCTCCGACCCCCTGATGTCGTCCAGCACGCTGTCCCACACGACTTCGATCTTCGGGTTCTTGAACAGACGGTCCTGCAAGATCTTTCCGCCCGCAAGCTGTCGCGCCGATGCACCAGGGTGACCCGGCTGGCGAAATTGGTGAGGAACAGCGCCTCCTCGACCGCGGTGTTGCCGCCGCCGATGACGAGGACTTCCTTGTTGCGATAGAAGAAGCCGTCGCAGGTGGCGCAGGCCGAGACGCCATAGCCGCGGAATTTTTGCTCGCAGGGCAGATCGAGCCAGCGCGCCTGGGCGCCGGTCGCGAGCACGAGCGCGTCGGCCAGATAGACGTCGCCGGAATCGCATTCGATGCGGAACGGACGGTGGGCCAAATCGACTCTGCTGACGTGGTCGGCGACGAGCTTGGTGCCGACATGGGCTGCCTGTTTCTTCATCTGCTCCATCAGCCAGGGGCCCTGGATCACGTCGGCGAAGCCCGGATAATTCTCCACGTCGGTGGTAACGGTGAGCTGGCCGCCAGGCGTAATGCCTTCGATCAGGATCGGTTCGAGCATGGCGCGCGCCGCATAGATTGCGGCGGTGTAGCCCGCAGGTCCCGAGCCGATGATGACGACTTTGGCGTGGGTAGGTTGGTTCACCGGCTCATTCCGCTCGTTATCGCAGGCAGCTGGGCAGCCTGCCAGAAATCCCGGCATATCAGGGCGTTAGTCTCGTCCAGCCGGGAAAGAGCCAGCCCCGCTTCGACCACGCAAGCCGCCCCACAGCCAATTTAGGGATTTTTACCAGCTATGCAAGCGACGCAGGGGTCGCTAGCGGTGGACAATGCCCTGGGAGAGCAAATGAAAGATAACGGGCCCCCCAAGCAAGGGGCCCTCATGTGTGCTTCGTGCTCGACCGTCAGCCGCCCGCTACTTCCACTCGACCTTGACGACCTCATAGGCCTTGGCCCCGCCGGGCGTGACAACTTCGACCTGCGCGCCCTTTTTCTTGCCGACCAGAGCGCGGGCGAGCGGCGAGGTGACGGAGATCTTGCCCTTCTTGGCGTCGGCTTCCGGCTCGCCGACGATCTGCCAGACCGATTTCTTCTCGGTGTCCTCGTCGATCAGCGTGACCGTCGCGCCGAACGTGATGGTCTCGCCGGACAGCTTCGACACGTCGATCACTTCGGCGCGCGCGAGCTTGTCCTCGAGCTCGGCGATGTGGCCCTCGTTGAGTGACTGCGCCTCCTTGGCGGCATGATATTCGGCGTTCTCCGACAGATCGCCGTGAGTACGCGCGTCGGTGATTTGCTGAATGATGCGAGGCCGCTCGATCTGCTGGCACTGCCGCAGTTGCTCCTCGAGCGCGGCGTAGCCGGCCGCGGTCATCGGGATTTTGTCCATCGCTCTCCAACCTCCAAAGGCCGCAGAGTCAAAACTTTTATCGCGTGCCGGCCTCCCGGCCGGCCGCGCGTCGCAAGCCCTGTCTCTACCGTACTACCGCCCCGGCCGATCCGACCCTAATTGCTCGTCCCGGCCGCGAAATAGCTCTGCAGCGCGCACACTTCGAGGTCACCCCTGAGATAAGCCTTGATGCCCTGCGCTGCGGCGACAGCCCCTGAAAGAGTGGTGTAGTACGGCACTTTATGCAAGAGGGCTGCGCGCCGAAGCGACCGGCTGTCGGCCAGCGCCGTGGCGCCCTCGGTTGTATTGAAAACCAATTGGACCCCGCCGTTTTTAATGGCGTCAACGATGTGCGGCCGGCCTTCGGCCACTTTGTTGACTTTGGCGGCGGTGACGCCGTTTTCGGCGAGGTAGCGCTGCGTGCCCGAAGTCGCCACGATCTGGAAGCCGGACCCGGCAAGGAGCCGGATGGCGTCGAGGATGCGCGGCTTGTCGGCGTCCTTGACGGAAACGAATACCGTTCCGGTCTTCGGCAGGCGCGAGCCGCCGCCGAGCTGGCTTTTGACGAAGGCGACGTTGTAGTCGCGGTCGATGCCCATGACCTCGCCGGTCGACTTCATCTCGGGGCCGAGCACCGTGTCGACTGCCGGACCGAAGCGCGCGAACGGAAACACCGCCTCCTTGACGCCGATATGCCGGGCGGCGCCGGCCTCGAAGTGCTGAGGCTTCAAGCCGAAGCGCGCAAGCGATTCGCCGGCCATGACCCGGGCGGCAATCTTGGCGGCCGGCACACCGGTCACCTTGGCGACGAACGGTACGGTCCGCGAGGCGCGCGGATTGACCTCGAGAACGTATATCTCGCCGTCCTTGATGGCGTATTGCACGTTCATCAGCCCGCCGACTTTTAGCGCGCGCGCAAGCTCGCGGGTTTGCCGCTCAAGCTCGGCGATCGTCGCCCGGTCGAGCGAGTGCGGCGGCAGCGAGCAGGCCGAATCGCCGGAATGGATACCGGCCTCCTCGATATGCTCCATGATGCCGGCGATATAGCTGCCCGATCCGTCGGCGAGACAATCGACGTCGATTTCGATTGCATCTGTCAGATAGCGGTCGATCAGCAGCGGCCGCTTCTCGGAAACCGCCAGCTCCGAAGGCCGGTCCAGATCGGCGGCGAGCCGCGCCACATAGCGGTCGAGCTGGTGGGTGTCGTGCACGATCTCCATGGCGCGGCCGCCGAGCACATAGGAGGGCCGGATCACGATCGGGTAGCCGATTGCCTCGGCGATGGCGCGGGCTTTTTCAGGCGTGGTAGCGACGCCGCTGTTCGGTTGCCGCAGCTTGAGCCGTTCGAGCAGGTGCTTGAAGCGGTCGCGATCCTCGGCGAGATCGATGGCGTCCGGCGAGGTGCCCAAGATCGGCGCGTGCGCTTTTTCCAACGGCTCGGCGAGCTTGAGCGGCGTCTGGCCGCCGAACTGCACGATGACCCCGTGCAACGTGCCATTCGATCGCTCGGTGTCGATGATCTCGATCACGTCCTCGGCGGTCAGCGGCTCGAAATAGAGTCGATCGGACGTGTCGTAATCGGTCGACACCGTCTCCGGATTGCAATTGACCATGATGGTTTCGAAGCCGACCTCCTTGAGCGCGAAGGCGGCGTGGCAGCAGCAATAGTCGAACTCGATACCCTGGCCGATCCGGTTCGGGCCACCGCCGAGAATGACGACTTTCTTCTTGTCCGAGGGCGCCGCCTCATCGACGGCGCGACCGGCAAACGGCGTCTCGTAGGTCGAGTACATGTAGGCGGTGGGCGAGGCGAATTCGGCGGCGCAGGTATCGATGCGCTT
>JASHXZ010000557.1 GCA_030043285.1 Xanthobacteraceae bacterium
CGCCGCCATCGAGGGCCGCATCAAGGCGCTGGCGCGCGCCCACACCCTGCTCTCGGATTCGCGCTGGAACGGCGCCGATCTCGCCACCCTGGTCGGCGAGGAGCTCGCGCCCTACCGCACCGGCGACAAGGTCAGCCTGCATGGTCCGGACATTTCGCTGCAGCCCTCGACCGCGCAGGGCTTGGCGCTGGCGCTGCATGAGCTTGCCACCAACGCGGCCAAGCACGGCGCGCTGTCGTCGATCAAAGGCAGGCTCAGCCTGACCTGGCAACTGCGCCCCGACGCCCTGGTGCTGGAATGGACCGAGAGCGGCGGGCCGCCGATTACGCCGCCAACGTCGCGCAGCTTCGGTCTGCGCGTCATCCGCGCCAGTGTCGAGCAGCAGCTCAATGGCGAGGCGACGTTCCAGTGGGAACCGCACGGGCTGTGCTGCCGCTTCTCAATTCCGCGCCGCGAGGTGACGAAGGCGCGCGAAGCCGCCGCGACGCCGCCGCTGGCGAGCCTCAACGGCAGCGCCGGCCTGAAGGTCAACGGCCGGCCGCGCGTTCTGTTGGTCGAGGACGAGGCGCTGGTCGCCATGATGATCCAGGAATGCCTCGGCGATTTCGGCTATCAGGTCGTCGGCCCGATCGCCACTGCGACCGAGGCCGCGGTGCGCGCCAAGGACGGCAATTTCGAAGCCGCGGTGCTCGACATCAATCTCGGTGACGGCGCGGTCTATCCGATCGCCGACCTGTTGGCGGCGCGCGGGGTGCCGTTCGTCTTCGTCACCGGCTATGACGCCGAAAGCGTCGAGCCGCGCTTCCGCGACGTTCCCATTTTGCAGAAGCCGATCGAGCGCGACGTGCTGCAGCGGATTTTTGTCGTGGCCGCAAAGGCCGCGGTCGCGGGGTAAGGTAAGACCCGTACTTAGGGCCGGAACGTCACGCTGCGAGATCGGCGCTCCGGAATTTGACGCAACGCCGTGCAAAACTCGGCGAAATGTCGCGGGCTTTGAAAATCGCGCCGGCGAGCAGCGCGTAGCTCAGGACGCCGATCACGACGTGAATGGGCACGCCGATCAAGACCGAATCGACGAGATCGCTGGTCGCGTCCCAGGCGCCGTGCAGGACGGCTGCGCAGAGCCAGCCGAGCGGAATCACAAGCGCCGCCATGCTGGGCCGCAGCACCGCGAGCCCGATGAAATAGCCGAACATCCCGGAATAGGCCGAGTGGGCGGTCAGTTCAGGTAGCCCGCGCCCCAGTAGTTGCACCAATCCCTGGAACGCCATGTTCGTTTTCGCCTCGTCGACCGCCTGAGGAACGTATTGGACGAGGGTCTCATAGATAAAGAATCCGCTACCGGACGCGGCGCCGAGAACAATGCCGTCGAGCGGCTCGCGCAGGCCGAAATGCTGGGCGACGCCGGAAAGAAACGCGCTCAGCCCGCCTGTCGTACGGCGGCTCAAAAAGGTGAATGCTACCGTCACCAGCGCCAGTGCCATGAGCGGCACAGCCTTGAACCCCTCCTCGCCCAATCCGGTGCCGAAAACATCGCCGGCAATCACGGCGAGCGGATTCGACGATCTCTCCAGATTTTGCGCCGGGATCAAAGAGTAGAAAAGGTCGTACCAGTAATCCCAGAACGGGGTTGTCAGGAGCCAGAACATGGCGACGCTGACGAGCGCCTGGAGTAAACCGGACCGGGCTCGGCCGCACATCTGATTGATGTAGTAATTGATGATGAACGCAATGTAGATGCCGAGGATCGAGAACACCTGCCAGGCTTCGTTGACCCCGGGCGGAGCCATCTTGCCGCCCATCATCAAATGAAAGCCCGGAAACGGAATCGCCATCAGCATAAGGGCGGCGATCAGAGAGACGAATATCGGCAGCAGATGTTCGTGGCTTAAGGTCGAGCGGCCGCCCAGCAATGGAAAGAGGACGTTGATGGAGAGCTTCAAGTCGCTTTCGGTCGGTGTGCGATCTGCGAAATCGCGTGTCGCGTCATCCGGCGCAAGGTGCCCATGGGCGGCTTCCTCCAAGGAGGAAGGCCGTCGAGCTGTCACGTTGTCCCCTGTCTGGTGGAGTGCCATGACCGGATAACGCCTTTGGGCTCAATGACGCTGACGTAGTACTGTGCGGAGCGATCTCCGAGATGCAGAACGCCGATGAATTGAAAGGAAAGCAGAGCAACGATGCGCCACTCTGCTTTCTCGAATTCCTGCTGGCCGACGAGAATCCGCGTTAGCGAGCCTGCGTTTGGGCGAGCACGGATAGCGTCACGGAAGCGCTCCGTGAAGCTTCGATTACCTTATTTGGGTTGGCTTGCGGGATGTTTAGCCTGGTGGTGCTTCAGGCGATAATCGGTGCTGAGCTTGCTATTGTAACCGTAACTGCCACCGCCCGATTGCCCCGGGGCGACGTTAGGCGCGCCGTAATTTGCCGCGAATGACGGCGATGCAAGGCCTGTCGCGGCAATCGCGGCAATGAAGGCGAGCGCACCAAGTTTCGCGCCGAGTTTTGGCTTGTTGATCATCAGTCTTCTCCTGATAAGGAACGACATCAACCGTGGCCTCCAGCGTCAGCGGCCTTCACCGTGGTGAGTCCGAAGGAGGATTGCTGCAGATGCATGGTGGCGACGGCCTCCGCCAAGACGTGTACACGCTGCGGACGGAATGCGAGATGCGCTGGGGTAAACTGTCGGTGATCGTGCTGATTTTCCGAATGGTCAGCGCGATTTTCAAAAATTATCCCAGCCGATGGTATCTCGCCCGATACTTTCGGCTACCGGGAATCCAAGCGCCGTCGGGAACCGCGCGGTTCCCGACACCCGGCTCGATTTTGATTAAAGCACGGCCGCCCCACGGACGCTGCCCGTGAAGCTCACGCTATCTCATTGGGCTTTGCTGGGCAGGTGCTGCTTGGTGCGGTGATGCTTCAAGCGATAATCGGTGGCGACCTGGTGATTGTAGCCGGCGCTGCCGCCACCATTCGCGGCTGCGCTGTAGTTGGCTGCGAATGACGGGGAGGTAAAGCCTGTCGCGGCGAATATGGCAATGAAGGCAACTGCACCGAGTGCCGCACCGAGTTTTGACTTGCTGGTCATCGATCTTCTCCTGACAAAAATGACATCGGCCGCGGCATCCTGCGTCAGCAGACGTGATTTCAGTCCAAGGGCGAATGGCTACAAACGAAAGGCTACGACGGCCGGGGCAACATTAGGCGGTGATCGGAGGCATAACTTTTGAAAAATTGCGCAGATGTTACGGAAATCACCATGGTCGTCATTGGCAAGGCTTCATGCGCTACAAGCCGCTATCTTCGCTGAAGTCGATCAGGCGCCACCATGTTGCAGCCGCCGATACGCGGCGTAGAGCGGCTCCCACATCTTGCGGCGGACTGCGGCGGCGATGGCGTCATCCGGCAGCGGATCAGCCAGCCCTTCGGCCACCGCCTGCTCGGCCACCGCGACGGCGACGTGAAACGAAATCTTCCGCAAGCTGACCAGCGGCGGCAACAGATTGGCGGCGCGATCGTGCCGCGCCGGCGACAGCTCGGCTAACGTCCGCGCCGCAGCCAAGAACATAGCGTCGGAGATGCGGCGCGCCTTCACCGCAATCGCGCCGAGCCCGATGCCCGGATAGACATAGGCGTTGTTGGTCTGGTCGACGCGGATCCCGCGGCCGCCACGGCGCAGCGGAGGGAAGGGGCTTCCGGTGCCGATAATGGCGCGGCCTTCGGTCCAGGCGTCAAGCTCCAGCGGGCTCGCCTCGCTGCGTTCGGTCGGATTCGACAGCGGAAAGATGATCGGCCGCCGCACGTGGGCCGCCATCTCGCGCACCATCGGCTCGGTGAAGGCGTGCGGTTGGCCCGACGTGCCTATCAGCACAGTGGGCTTTGCGTTGGCGATTACATCCGCCAAGTCGACACGTGGCGGCGACTGCAAGTTTTTCCAGCCGGCAAGCCGCTCGCGACTTTGCGCGAACGGCGCCTGAAACGGCTGGAGGTCATTCATGCCTTCGACCAACAGGCCGCCGCGGTCGACCAGATAAAAGCGGGCGCTGGCTTCGGCCTCGCTCAGGCCGGCCGCCACCATGGCGCGCAGCAACAGCGCGCAAATGCCGGTACCGGCCGAGCCCGCGCCGAGCACGGCGATGCGCTGGCGGGCTAGCTCCTCGCCGGTGACGTCGACGGCTGCGAGCAGCGCGCCGACCGCGACCGCCGCGGTGCCCTGAATGTCGTCATTGTACGAGCACAGCCGGTCGCGGTAGCGCGCCAACAGCCGGTTGGCGTTGCCTATGGCAAAGTCCTCCCAATGCAGCAGCACGTGGGGCCAGCGCGCCCGCACGGCGTGCGCAAACGTGTCGACCAGATCGTCATAGGCCTCGCCGCGCACGCGTTCGTGACGCCAGCCAATATAAAGCGGATCGTCGAGGTGATCCTTGTTGTCGGTGCCGGCGTCGAGCAGCACCGGCAGTGTGGTCGATGGGTGCAGGCCGGCGCAGGCGGTGTAGAGCGACAGCTTGCCGATCGGGATGCCCATGCCGCCGGCGCCTTGATCGCCGAGCCCGAGAATGCGCTCGCCGTCGCTGACCACGATCGCCTCGATGCCGTCGAAGTGGGCATGGCCGAGGATGCGGGCGATGCGGTCCTTGAGCGGCAGGCTCAAGAACAGGCCGCGCGGCTTGCGGAAGATGCGGCTGAACAGCTGGCAGCCCAGCCCGACCGTGGGCGTGTAGACGATCGGCATCATCTCTTCGATGTGTCGGGTCAGCAGCGCGTAAAACAGCGTCTCGTTGGAATCCTGCAGGCCGCGCAGGAAAATGAATTTCTGCAAATCGGAGCCGATGGCGCGGAACGCGTCGAGCCGGCGCTTGACCTGCCAATCGAGCGTGGCGACGTGCGGCGGCAGGAGGCCGTGCAGCTCGAACTCTTCGCGTTCCTTTGCCGTGAAGGCGGTGCCCTTATTGAGCAGCGGATCGTTGAGCAGCTCGTAGCCGGACAGCGCGGTCTCGATCACGCGCGGCGCCGTGTCGGACGCGGGCTCGGTTTCTCCGCTTGATGACGCGTGCGGCATCGATCAGGTCGCCGGTGCGGCTCCAGCGCGCGCTACCGCGGGCGCTATGTCCGCGCGACGGGCGGTGCCGAACGCCACGCCTCTGGCCTCGGGACCGAATGCGGTCAGAATCGCGATCACGATTGCTACGATACCGGCGACAAGCGCGAGCGCAAAGGCGTAATCGCCGCCGTAATGGGCGGCGATGGCGGCCTGCAAGGTGGCGTTGACCGAGGCGATCAGGTTGCCGACCTGATAGGTGAAGCCCGGAAACGTGCCGCGCGCGGCGTCGGGCGACAGCTCGTTGAGATGCGCCGGGATCACGCCCCAGGCGCCTTGCACCAGAACCTGCATCAGGAATGCGCCGACCGCGAGCCAGAACGCCGTGGCCGAAAACGCCCACAGCGGCAATACGGCGAGCGAGACGAGCGCGGTGATGACGATGATGACGCGCCGGCCGAAGCGCTCCGACAGCGCGCCGAACGAGATGCCGCCGATGATGGCGCCGATGTTGTAGATCACCGCGATCAGGCCGACCGCGTGCGGCGACAGGTGATGCTGCACCTGCAGGAACGTCGGATAGAGGTCCTGCGTGCCGTGGCTGAAGAAATTGAACGCGGTCATCAGCACCACCGCATAGATGCCGAGCCGCCAATGCGATTTCAGCACCGCCAGGGTTTCGCTGCCTGGTGCGCGCGGCGTCCAGCTCGGCGATTCCGGTACGCTGCGCCGGATATAGAACACGAGCAGCGCGGGAACGACGCCGACCATGAACATGCCGCGCCAGCCGATGTACTGGAACAACAGGCCGTAGACGATCGAGGCGAGGAAGTAGCCGGTCGGATAGCCGGATTGCAGCAGGCCGGAGACGATGCCGCGGGCCTGCGGCGGAATCGATTCCATGGTCAACGAAGCGCCGACGCCCCATTCGCCGCCCATGGCGATGCCGTAGATCGCGCGCAGCACCAGCAGCGCGGTGAGGCTTGGCGCGAAGCCCGAGGCAAACTCGACCACCGAATAGAACAGCACATTCGCCATCA
>JASHXZ010000558.1 GCA_030043285.1 Xanthobacteraceae bacterium
TCGATGGCGCAGATCGCCGGTATAGTACGCAACGAGCTGGATGCCGGTTTCACGCGTGCCCCGCACAAATATCCGTCTGGCGTCAGGGGCTTTGAAATCTATCGCCAACCCATGGTGTTGGCGATCCCGAGCGGACATCCACTCGCGCCGAGCAAGCATATCAGACCGTCGATGCTGCGGCGTGAGGCATTCGTCGGCCTCACGCCTGAGCTTGACCTAGGATTCTCCGGACATACCGAAGCTGTCGCCCGGCTCGGCAATTTCATACCGCGTGTGGTCAAACGCGAGGACAATTTCATCACGGTGCTGGCGCACGTCGCCCTTGGCGACGGCATCGCGGTCGTGCCGGAGCTGCTTATGAAGACGATGAACGTTCCCAACGTGGTGTTCCGCTACATCGCGGCCGACCGGGTGCCCCAGACATCGATCGCTTTCGTCTACGGGAGAGCCCCGTCGCCATCCTGCAAATTGCTGATCCAGCACATGCAGCGTCACGCGCTCCGTAATCGCAGAGGCGGCGCCAATCACGGCAGCGGCGATGCTCCAGCTCCGAAGAGCGTGAGGCAGAAGGGCGTCCCGAGACTGGCCTTCTCGCGGATGGCGTCATGAACTTGGTTCGCCGAAAAGTTCTGTCGCTTGCGATCGGGGCTGCGGCATGGCCGCTCGCTCTGCGATCCGCGTCAGCGGAGTCGTCTGCTCCGGGACCCATCCACATTGTGGTGGGGTTTCCGCCAGGGGGCATCGTCGATCTTTCCGCGCGGCTGATCGGGCAATCTCTGCAGCAAAGGCTCGATCAATCGGTCGTCGTCGACAACCGCCCGGGCGCCGGCGGCAATGTCGGCGCCGAAGCCGTGGTCAAGGCGCGGCCCGACGGCGGCACGCTGATCCTGGCCGGCTCATTTAACGCGATCAATGCGAGCCTCTACACGAATCTGCCATTCGATTTTATCCGCGACATCGCGATGGTGGCCGGCATCATGCAAAGCCCGCTCGTGATGGTGACCAATCCCGCGTTCGCGCCCAAAAGCGTCGCGGAATTGATCAGCTATGCCAAGGCTAATCCCGGTAAGGTCAATATGGCATCCGCGGGAAATGGCACGTCGCTCCATCTGGCGGGCGAGCTGTTCCAGATGATGACCGGCATCTCGATGGTCCACGTGCCTTACCGCGGCGGCGCGGCCGCGCGCGCCGACCTGGTGGCGGGCCGCACGCAGCTCATGTTCGCCCCCGTAGTTGAATCGCTCGGCTTTATTCGCGACGGCCGGCTGCGGGCGCTTGCGGTCACCGGCTTGAACGCATCGCCTGCCTTGCCGGGAATTCCCCCGCTGGCCTCCATCGTGCCGGGCTACGAGGCGAGCGTGTGGACGGCGCTCGGCGCGCCCAAGGCGACGCCGGCAGAAACGATCGCGGTCCTCAACAAAGCGGTGAACGCGTGCCTCGCCGAGCCCGCCATCGCCAACCGCATTCACGACCTGGGCGCCGAGCCGATGATCATGAGCCCGCGCGAGCTTGACGCTTTCGTTGTCGCCGATACGCAACGCTGGGCCAAGGCCGTCAAATTCTCCGGCGCGAAGGTGGATTGATTTGTTTGTAGCCCGGGTTGAGCGCAGCGAAACCCGGGTTCGATGTTAAGGCCGCATCGCCGCCCTGGATTTCGCTCCGCTCAATCCAGGCTACTTGCTGTGGACCGCGACGCCGCAAAATCAGCTCACGGGCCGTTCATCACCGGCAATCGATCGATCGCCCGGAAACCCGCTCGCGTGCGCCAGCGAATTTGCGAATCCTCTATCGCGAGGCTCAATTTCGGCCAACGCTGCAGCAAGGCTTGCAGCGCGCACTTGCCTTCCATACGCGCGAGCTGGTGGCCCAGGCAAAAATGCATCCCGGCACCGAACGCGACGTGCCGGTTCGGCCGTCTCGCCAGATCGAGCTTTTCCGGATGCTCGTTCGCTTGAGGATCGAAATTTGCGGCGGCCAGCATGGGCATGATTTTGTCGCCCTTCTTCAGCCGGACGCCGCCGAATTCCACATCCTTTCGCACGAAACGCGGCTTGGGGAACTGCACCGGGGAAACGAACCGCAGAAATTCCTCGACGGCGAGGTTGGCGCGGCTCCAATCCTGTTCCAGCCAATCGCGCAGTCCAGGATTGCGCAGCAGCTCGTAAACCGACCCGCTGATGAGATGCGTCGTCGTTTCGTGGCCGGCGATCAGCAGCAGGAACAACATCGCCACCATCTCGTCGCGGCTGATGCGGCCGCCTTCCTTTTCGACGCGCACAAGCTCGGCGATCAGTCCTGTGCCGCCCTCCGCGCGCGCGGCCTCCAGTCGCTGCGCCATGTAGCGTTTCATGGCGAAAATCTTCGGAATGACGCCAAACAAACTGAAGGGGCCGGTGAGGCGCGTGAGGCTGCCGGCCCAGGCGGTAAATTTCGGGCGGTCGGCAAGCGGCAGCCCAAGCAGTTCGCAGATCACCGAAAGCGGCAGCTTTCGCGCATAGCGGTCGACGAGATCGACGGGACTCCCTGCCGCGAACAACGCGTCGGCCAACTCGCCGGCGATCGCCAGAACGCGCGGCTCCATGTCGAGAACGGCGCGTCGGCGAAACGCTTCGTCAACGATGCCCCGCAAGCGGGTGTGGTCCGGCTCGTCGTTCGTCAGCATGTTGTTGGCGAACGTGCGCACGATGTTCGGCATCCACCACTGGATTCCGGCGACGCCGCCGTCGTCTTTGCGTAGCGTGAACGTCTGGCCGTCTCGCAACACCCGGTTGGCCAGGTCCTGGGTCGTGGTCGTCCAGACCGTGCCGACGAGCGGGAACCGAATCGCGACGACCGGTCCCGCCGCCCGCAGCTTCTCGATCCCGGCGGCTGGGTTGCGAAAGTACTCCTGACTGGTGAAATCCAGATGCATCGCCATGGCCGATCTCTTGGGGCGGCACTCGTCTCGCAACCTCGTTGCGGCCCGCCGCCGACCTGCGCGCCTTTAGTGGCTCTTTGGTGGCTCGCGCGGAACGGATGCCGGCTTTCCGAAAAGGTTTTTTCCTCGGGCCAGCCTAAAGCGCGCTCAGCGAAAGGCGGAAAACCCGACGGTCGATGTGCTGGAGCGATTGGCGGCATGCCGCCGGCCGCATCTTCGACGAGCTGCCGTCCGCATCGGGGGCATTGAAGGACGGAGGTTCTGTCGTCGCTCATGACACCTCCAGTGTACCTGGGACTTCGATGCAGGCGACGGCGCAATGTCCACATCGCGCAATTTCCTGTTTGTATTAATCCTGAAAATCCTCCTGATCTCCGCGAGCAGCATCTTGCTTTCAGCAATCAACCTGCGCGAGCCGGCAACCAGGTCGTCCTCGCGGTCGTACACGTCGGCAAGAGCTTGACGTTTTCGTTGCCGGCGACACGCAACGCTGGGCCAAGGCCGTCAAATTCTCCGGCGCGACGGTGGATTGATAGCGGCAAAAACGCGTCATTGCGCGGGGCGGGTTCGCGGATAATGCCAAGCGTTGCACACCGGCTTGAATCCGATCTTGGCGTAGCAGCGATTTGAAGCTGGATTGCGCAGATCGGTATAGAGGCAGGCCGCGCTCTTGCCTTCCGCAAAAATCCGTTCGACGACCGCTGCGGTGACCGAACCCGCATAGCCGCGTCGGCGCAGTGCCGGCGGCGTGTAGACGCTCGCGATCGCGGCGGCATGGCGCGTGCGGCGCACGATGCCTGCCATCGAGACCGGCTCGCCGCCAACGATCCAGAACTGATGGCGGCCTTCGGTCGCGATCTGGGCCAGCCGTTGAGGACCAGGCGGCGCATCGTGCGGCACCGCCTCGCGCACGAAGGCGATGGTCCAATCGGCAAACAGCTCCGCGTCGGCTGGCGCGATCACCCGCGCGCAGCCCGGCGCGCCCGGATAGTCCGGCTTGTCCCGCAGAACGTGAATCTGCTGCGGGATGGGTTCGTGGAACGTCACGCCGAGCGCGATGGCGCGTTGCGCAAACCAAAACGCCGTGCGGCCGGGACCGACGACGCCGGGATAATCGAGGACGCGTGTTTCGTCCGCCAGTGCGCGGCATTGCGCCCGCGTCAGCTCGCCCAGCACGATCGGAAATCCGGGCGTCTGCACGGCACAGGCGCCGGGGGCACCGAGCGTCCACCGGCGCAGGTCAGGAGGGTGGTCGAGAGCAAGCCGGCCGAGACTGGCGAGGATGAGGTTGTGCCTCACCTCGTCCCGCTCGAGCGCCGGCCGGTGGTATTCGAGGAAGTTGAGGGTCTCAGAGCGAGGACCGCCGGGGCTTGCGCTAGCTGCCGCGGGAGGTTGGTCCGTTGGCTCTGAATTTGCGTCGTGCGTAGGCATGGATCGTTCCTTTGCTGAATGCGGAAACGGACCAGGCCAAACAAAAAAGCCCCATCCGTTGCCGGCGGGGCCTGTCAAAGACTTCGTCACCAAACTCAGCGCGCGACGTCCTCCACGGCCCAGCCGAACCGGGTCATGATCATGTGGCGGACGATGCACACCGAGCCATTCATGCGCGCGGCGATACCACAGCGCCTGCGCGCAATCAAGCTTGTTTGTTTGGGCTCAGATGTTTCCCGGTCGTCAGCAC
>JASHXZ010000559.1 GCA_030043285.1 Xanthobacteraceae bacterium
AGCCGTGAATTGGTGTAAAAGTGTCCTCCGGTGTCCGAAAGGACCGCCGCTCGCAATGACTGCAACTGCAAGGCCGACAATATGGCGCTGATGTCGGCAAAAGACTCATGAAACCCTGCCACCTCGTCGCTGGCTGTGTCCCAGAGCTGCGGCTTGAATGAATCGAGAATCGCATGGCCCATTTCGTGACAGACAACGTCCGGACTCTCGCCGGAATAAACCACGCCGTTCGGTGAGGGCCCGTGAAAAAAGTTGAGCGCCTTGCGATCATAATAGGCGTTGAGATCCGACCCCTCATCGAGGATGACTTTCAATGTCGGTCCAACTTCCCAATTGGTAAGCGGAACCCGCGATGACCAGAAATCCGCGCCGCGCCGCAGCGCTTCCGCGGCGGTCCAGTAACGAAACTGTGGCGTGCCAGATTGGTATTTGGCCGGCGCTGGTGCGGGCTTCGGAAAATCGTATGCCAGCGGTCTTTTCGCGAGATCCGGCACCGGACGCGTGGTTAGAACTCCGCTTCCAGGATCGTCCTCCCACACCGACAGCATGATTGCGTCGGCGACTGCGGATTTTTTCGCCTTACCCGACTTTGTTTTGCTCCTTGCCCTCTTAGCCATTGCCCCCTCCCAAGATTGCGCCAAGCTGCGGCGCGATTGGGCGCCGATGATAACCCGGGGTTGTAGATGGTGCAAGCACCTAGACTATTGCGGGAATTCCGACGCGCTTGCCGCGGATGCGGCGTCAAATGGAGCGGGGTGCGGCATAGCCATTCTGGGAGTATGGAGCGGCGACTCGAGCCGGGGTATTCGGACCGTTCTCCGCAGGGCTTCAGTCTTTTACCGTCTTCACCGGCGTTTCGGGCGTCAGGCCGCTGCGGCGGCGTGTAAACGTTTCGCGGCCGGTGGTTTCCCATTGGCCGGTGACGGCGCGCTCGGCGTAGGTGTCCCACATGGCGTCCCAGTCGCCGAGCGAATAGCCGTGCCACGGCGATTGCGGTTTGAGGGCTGGCAGGCCGAGCTCGTCCCAGATTTGTTTGGCCCGCTCCATGAACTCGCGCTTCGGCAGCGCAAGCGGCGGCGCGGCGTCTTTGAGCGTCGCGTCGATCAGAAGTGTTGAGTCTTCGCGGCCCGCCTCCGCCTTCGGGCCGTGCCCCTGCGAGCGGTGCGGCATGACCAAGACGTCTTCGACCGGATTGGCCCGATAGGCGAGCGACCAGAACACGGCGTGCGGATTGTGCGGATCGATGTCTTCGCTGACCGCGATGACGTATTTGCCGATATCGGCCTGCAGGCCGGCGGCGCCGTGCAGCGCGCGCCAGACTTCGGTGCGCGGCACGCCGGGCGCGAACTGCACGAACATCACGGTGCGCAAATTGGTCAGCGGCTCGTGCATGACGACATTGCGCAGGCCCTTGATCGACAGCGTATCGCGCAGGTATGCGAGATAGCGCGGCTCGTAGGCGACGCGCTTCATCACGCTCGATTCGCTCGGCGTCACCTCGCTCAGGATCGACGCATAGACCGGCGCGCGCTTGCGCGTGATCGCGGTGACCTGCATCGACATGTTGAAACCTTCAAGCGCGACATGGCCGTGGCTTTCGCCGAACGGACCTTCCGGCTCGAGCAGCTCCGGATCGATCAGCCCTTCGAACACGAGCTCGGCGTCGGCGGGCACGTACAGATCGACGGTCTTGCTCTTCACGACGCGGATCGGCGCGCCGGCGAGACCGCCAGCCACCGCCATCTCGTCGCGGTCGATCGGCAATTTTTGCGGCCCGGTCAACATGACGACCGGCGCGCAGCCGACCACGATGGCGATCGGCATCGGTTTTTTGAGCTTGCGGTATTTCTGCCAATGCACGTAGCCGCCGGCGCCGCCGACGCGCGCTGCCATGCGCACGCCAAGCCGGTCGGTCGCCTTCAGCGCCGCCCGGTAGGTGCCCATGTTGCGGATGCCGGTGTCCGGATCGGCCGTGATGCACAGCGTTGCGGTCAGATACGGCGCCGCGTCGTAGCCGGGCGTCGAGATCGGCACCGGCAGCATTTTGAGTCCGCCGTCCGGGCGGCGCAGTTCGTCGCCACTGATGACGACCTCCTGGCATGGCGCCGCCGTCACCTCGACCGGCGCGATGGGATGCGCGATTGCCTGCATCCATGCGTCGCCGATTTGCTCGACCGACCGGCCCATGCCGACCGCATAGATGCGCGCCGAAGCGGCCAGCGCGCCGATCGCCACCGGCACGTCGTAGCGGCGGCCTGCGGCGTCGATCACGTTGGTGAACAGAAACGCGCGGCGTTCGTCTTCACGGAGCCCGCCCTGAAACTGCCAGCGCACCAGCGGATGCAGCTCGGTGTCCTTGTTGATCGGCCGCTCGACGCGAACCAGCAGGCCCTCGGCCTCGAGCCGCGCCAAGTGCTCCTGGAAATCGAGCGGCGGCCCGAGGCTCTGTTGTTTGGTGCGGCCTGGCGCTGGCTGGTCGAGCATGACGTTTGCCGAGCTATTTCTTGTTCTTCTCGTGCTCGGCGATGATCGGCTTGGCTACGCGGAAGCAGTCGACGCCGATCGGAGCGCCGCAATAGATCGTGACTTGCGTCAGCGCGGCGCGGATTTCATTCGGCGTCAGGCCATTGTTAAGCGCGCCGCGCACGTGGGTGGCGAATTCTTCCATTTTGCCGAGCGCGGCGATCATGCCGAGATTGAGGATCGAGCGCTCGCGCGGCTTTAAGGTCTCGTCGCCCCAGGTTTCGCCCCAGCAATACTCCGTCAGCATGCGCTGAAAGTCGCGATTGAAATCGTCGACGTTCGCCAGTGCGCGGTCGACATAAGCGTCGCCCAGTACCTGGCGGCGCTTGGCAAGTCCGATATCGTAGCGTTTCTGGTCCATGGCGTTTTCCCTTTTGTTTCACGTTAGCTGCATCTTGAACGTCATTTCAAAGTGCGAAGCGAAATGACGTACCTTTACTCCTCCGCCGGGCCGCCTTTCCAGCGCTTGACGATGCCGGTGTCGATGCCGAACAGGTCAAGGAGCCGCCCGCAGGTGTGATCGATGATGTCGTCGACGGTTTTCGGCCGGTTATA
>JASHXZ010000560.1 GCA_030043285.1 Xanthobacteraceae bacterium
GTGACTATGGATTCCCGCTTGCGCGGGAATGACGGTGAGCCGATCAGCTGGATTTGGAACGAGGCAACACCATGGCCGCTCTGCTCGAGATTCAAGATTGCTGTCAGTCGTTCCCACGCGCCGACGGCGGCGAGCATCTGGTGCTCGACCACATCGATTTTCAGCTCGCGCAAGGCGAGATCGTCGGCCTCCTTGGCCGCACCGGCTCGGGCAAATCGACGCTGCTGCGGCTCATTGCCGGGCTGGCGCAACCCAGCTACGGCAGCATCACCTATCTGGGTCAACGGATCGACGCGCCGCCGCCCGGCGTCGCCATGGTGTTCCAGTCGTTCGCGCTGTTTCCCTGGCTGACGGTCTTGGAAAACGTGCAGCTCGGGCTCGAGGCGCTCGGCCTGCCCGAGGCGGAAATCAGGAGCCGCGCGCTCGCCGCCATCGACCTGATCGGGCTGGACGGCTACGAATCGGCGTTTCCGCGCGAGCTGTCCGGCGGCATGCGCCAGCGCGTCGGCTTCGCCCGCGCGCTGGTCGTGCATCCGAATATTCTCTTGATGGACGAGCCGTTTTCGGCGCTCGATGTGCTCACTGCGGAAACGCTGCGCACCGACTTCCTCGACCTGTGGGGCGAAGGCAAGCTGCCGATCAAGGGCGTGATCCTGGTCACCCACAACATCGAGGAAGCGGTGCTGATGTGCGACCGCATCCTGCTGTTCTCGACCAACCCGGCGCGCATCATCAACGACATCAAGGTCGATCTGCGCCAGCCGCGCAACCGGCTCGATCCGCAATTCCGCGATCTGGTCGAGACCATCTACGTGGCGATGACGGCGCGTGCGCCGCGGCCGCAGCAGTTCGGTGCCGCGGCTACCCTCAACACGGTGCTGCCGCGGGTGTCCGCCAACCTGTTGTCCGGCTTGATGGAGACCGTCGCCGGCCAGCCCTATAACGGCAAGGCTGACCTGCCGGTGCTCGGCGACGAATTGCACATGGAGGTCGACGATCTGTTTCCGGTCGCCGAGTCGCTGCAGCTTCTGCATCTCGCCGAGATCGAGGGCGGCGACATCAAGCTCACCGATGCCGGCAAGCAGTTCGCCGAAGCCGGCATGGACGACCGCAAGAAACTTTTTCAGCGCCAGCTCTTGACCTTCGTGCCGCTCGCCGCCCACGTCCGCCGCGTGCTCCAAGAGCGCGCCAACCACGTGGCGCCGAAGAGCCGCTTCCTCGACGAGCTGGAAGACCACATGAGCACCGAGGACGCCGAGCATACGCTGCGCGCCGTCACCGCCTGGGGTCGCTTCGCCGAGCTGTACGCCTACGACGACGATTCGCAGACGTTCAGTTTGGAGAACCCGACGTAGCCCTGTTCACCTCATCCTGAGGCGGCCGCGAAGCGGCCCTCGAAGGATGTAGGCCGTGGCGCCTCGGCCTCGCCCTTCGAGGCTCGGCGCTGCGCGCCGAGCGCCTCAGGGTGAGGAATAAGGGCGAATCGCACAAACAAAAAAGAAGTTACGCCGGCTTCCGCCGCTCGCGCAGCAAGCCTTCCTGCGCCACCGAGGCGATCAGCGTGCCGTCGCGGGTGAAAATCAGGCCGCGGGAAAAACCGCGCGAGTCGGCGAGGCTCGGACTGTCCTGGGCGTACAGCAGCCACTCGTCGGCGCGGAACGGCCGGTGAAACCACATCGCATGATCGAGACTCGCTCCCATGATGTCCTTGTCGAACACGCTGCGGCCGTGCGGGATCAGCGCCGAATCGAGCAGCATCATGTCGGACGCGTAGGCCAGCACGCAGCGATGAATCGCCGGCTCGTCCGGCAGGCTGCCGGTGGCGCGAATCCAGACGTGAAAGCGCCCCTCGTCGGATTTTTCGCCGAGGTAGCGCCGCAACTCGACCGGCCGCAGCTCGATCGGCCGCTCGCGTTCGTAGTAGCGGCGCACCGGCTCGGGCATCAGCGGCCAGACCTTGTCTTTCATCTCGGCTTCGCTCGGCAGCGCCTCCGGCATCGGCACGTCGGGCATCTTGATCTGATGGGTGAGGCCGTCCTCGCACAGGTGAAACGACACCGACATCGAGAAGATGGCGTGGCCGTGCTGGATCGCCACCACGCGCCTCGTGGTGAAGCTGCGGCCGTCGCGGATGCGGTCGACCTCGTAGATGATCGGCACCTTGGGATCGCCGCCGAGCAGAAAATAGGCGTGCAGCGAATGCGGCGGACGGGCCGTCAAATCCTCGACCGTGCGGCAGGCCGCCACCAGCGCCTGGCCGATCACCTGGCCGCCGAACACGCGCTGCCACCGGTCTTGCGGCGAGCGGCCGCGGAACAGATTGAGCTCGAGCGGCTCCAGATCGAGGATTTCGAGCAATCCTTTGACGGCGGAAGACATCAAATCTCCTGTCCAGTTTCCCGGATGCGGTGCAGCGCGCAGCGGTGCACCGCTGATCCGGGACCTTTACGAACTCGGCGTTTGTTACGATCCCGGGTCTGCAGCGCACCACTTCGTGCTGCGCTGCGCCCGGGAAACAACGCGGGGCCAAAGCCAATCGAACGTGCTAAGATAAAGCCCCTGCCGAGGCAGGCGCGCAAGCGCTGTGTATGGACGCGATTATGACTCGCAACAATACCGACGTGCTGATTGCCGGAGGCGGTTTCGCCGGGCTGACCTTGGCGATCGCGCTGCGCCAGGCGCTCGGCCCGACATTCAACGTCGCGGTCGCCGACCCGGCGCTCGGCAAAAGCCACGCCGGCGATGAGCGCGCCTCGGCCATCATCGCGGCGGCGCGGCGCCTGTTCGAAGCGGTCGGCGTATGGGAGGCAGTGGCCGACCAGGCGCAGCCGATCCTCGACATGGTGGTCACCGACAGCCGGCTCGCCGACGCGGTGCGGCCGGTGTTTCTCAGTTTCGACGGCGACATCGAGCCGGGCGAGCCGTTCGCCCATATGATCGAGAACCGGCATTTGGTCGACGCGTTGGAAAGAAAGGCGCGCGAGCTGGGCGTCGAGCTGAAAGCCGGGGCGGTGACGAGCTTCTCGCATGGCTCTCCGCAAAAAGTCGACGCGCAATTTGCCGACGGCGCCACGATGTCCGCGCGTCTCCTGGTCGCCGCCGACGGCGCGCGCTCGACCATTCGTCAGGCCGCCGGCATCGCCACCCATGGCTGGGAGTACGGCCAGTCCGCCATCGTCACCACGGTGGGGCATGAACGCGATCACAACGGCCGCGCCGAGGAGCATTTTCTGCCCGCCGGTCCGTTCGCGATCCTGCCGCTCAAAGGCCGCCGCTCCTCGATCGTGTGGACGGAAAAAACGAGCGAAGCCGAGCGCATCGTCGCGCTGCCCGATGCGGCGTTTCACGACGAGCTGGAGCAGCGCTTCAAGCTGCATCTCGGCGAGATCGAAGTGGTGGGCGCGCGGCGCGTGCTGCCGCTCGGCTTTTTCGTGGCGCGCGCGTTCATCGCCGAGCGCATCGTGCTCGCCGGTGACGCCGCCCACGTCATTCATCCGATCGCCGGGCAGGGCCTCAACATGGGGCTGAAGGACGTCGCTGCGCTGGCCGAAGTGATCGTCGATGCCGCGCGGCTCGGCCTCGATCCGGGCGACACAACGGTGCTGGAACGCTATCAGCGCTGGCGGCGCTTCGACACGATGACCATGGGGCTCGCCACCGACGGGTTGAACCGGCTGTTCTCCAATCGCTCCGACGTGCTGCGCCTGGTCCGCGACGTCGGCCTCGGCATGGTCGAGCGCCTGCCGGGCATCAAGCGCCTGTTCATCCGCGAAGCCGCCGGCCTGTTCGGCGACGTTCCCAAACTATTGCGCGGCGAAGCGCTGTAGCATCGCCATGACCTTCGAGCGCATGACCTTCGAGCGCATCGCGGTCATCGGCGCCGGCGCCTGGGGCACCGCGCTGGCGCTGACTTGCGCGCGCGCCGGGCGCAGCGTGACGCTGTGGGAGCACGATGCGGCGAACGCCGAGAATCTGAAAAAGCGGCGCGAAAGCCTGTTCCTGCCCGGCGCGCGCGTTCCCGACGACATCGTCATCGCGCCTGATCTCGCCACGGCGGCGCGCGCGCAAGCGCTGCTGCTCGTCGTGCCGGCGCAAGCGGTACGCAGCGCCGCGGAAAAACTTGCGCCGCTCGTCGCGCCCGGCACGCCTGTCATCGTCTGCGCCAAGGGCATCGAGCGCGGCAGCAAGCAATTCGTGACCGACGTGGTCGCCGACTGCGCACCGCGCGTCGTGCCGGCGATCCTGTCGGGACCGAGCTTTGCGGCCGACGTGGCGCGCGGCCTGCCGACCGCAGTGACGCTCGCGGCGCGCGACGCGACACTGGCCGGTGAACTTGCGCGCGCGCTCGGCTCGGCGAATTTCCGGCCCTATCACTCAACCGACGTGCGTGGCGTCGAGATCGGCGGCGCCGCCAAGAACGTGCTGGCGATCGCTGCCGGCATCGTCGCCGGCCGCAAGCTCGGCGCCAGCGCCGCGGCGGCGCTGGTGACGCGCGGCTTTGCCGAGCTGGCGCGCTTCGGCCGCGCCTACGGCGCGCGGCCGGAGACCATGATGGGCCTGTCCGGCCTCGGCGATTTGTTGCTCACCTGCTCGAGCCCGCAATCGCGCAATTTTTCGTTCGGCATGGCGCTCGGCGGCGGACAGCGGCCGGGCGAGATTCATGGCGGCCTTGCCGAAGGCGTGTTCACCGCGCCGGTGCTGCTCGATATGGCGCGCGAGCGCGAGGTCGAGATGCCGATCTCGGCCGCGGTCGCCGCGGTGCTGAACGAACAGATGAGCGTCGACGCGGCGATCGAATCGTTGCTGGCGCGACCATTGCGGGCGGAGGAATGATCATGGCGTACTGGCTATTGAAGACCGAGCCGGAAGAATTTTCCTGGAACGATCAGGTGGCGCGCGGCAAGAAGGGCGAGCCGTGGAGCGGCGTGCGCAATTTCATCGCCCGCAAGCACCTCAAAGAGATGAAGCAGGGCGAGAAGTTCTTCTTCTATCACACCGGCAAGGAGAAGCAGGTCGTCGGCATCGGCGAGGTGTTGCGCGCGCATTATCCCGATCCGACCGCCGCCGAGGGTGAGCCGTGGGTCGCGATCACCACCGGCGCGGTCGAACCGCTGCCGCAGCCGGTGACGCTCGCCGCGATCAAGGCCGAGCCGAAGCTCAAAGACATGGCGCTCGTCAAATACGCGCGGCTCTCGGTGCAGCCGGTTTCGGCGGAGGAGTGGAAGCACGTTTGCAAAATGGGCGAGCTGAAGGGGTGAGCGCGCTCGCGTCTGGCTAAGCGCGCTCGAACGGTGCGCCGCGATTACGGCGTGGCGAGTGCGGCGCCAGGGTGCAGCGCGTCCCGGATCGCCGGATGCCGCGAAGTTTTCCGGAGGAGCCCGATCAGCGCGTAGGAGTGGATGAGGAAAGCGCGCGGCACGGCGTAGATCGGGATCAGCACGATCGGAAAGACGATTCCGCCGCCGCCACCTCCGGTGAGCCATCCGATCGCCACCGCGTTGACCAGGTCGGCCATGCCGAACAGGTTCCAGGCGATGGCGGCGGTGCGGGCATACGGTTTGCCGGCAAACCACCAGTACGCGACCAGGGGTGCAAAAATTCCCGTCAGGACGTCACCGACGCCGGCCGGGATCGCAAACACCCCCGGCAACTGCCCTTGGAAATAGCGGATCAGGAATACGCCACCGAGAATCCGTGCCGTCTGTATGGCGATCAGCCAGTGCTGCGGGATGGCGGCAATGATCTCGCGGAACGTTCGCGACAACAGGAACAGATACCCGACCGCAAGCGTCGTCGCCAACGCGATCGGGATGCCACGCGGCCAGAACGCGAAGCGGAAGAAGCCGTTTCCGGCAAGCAGCACTACGCCGACCAGCCAGGCGGTGAAGATGATAGCCGAGCCGATTGCCCAGCGCCGCCGGCGCCATTGGTCGCCCGGCAGCGCGCGGATGCCGACATAGAGCCCCACCCAGTGCAGGGTCGAGGAAATCGACTGGATCATTGCCTGCAAGAGAACGAGCGTCATCGGACCACCTCCTTACCGGGTGACTGGGCCTGCCGCGGCAGTCGCGGCTCGCCGGCGCAGCCGGAAGGCACCGAGCAACGTCAAGATCGCCAGAATGAGCATCATGGGATTTTCTCCTTTTACTATCGCGACCGGGTATGGTACTATCGAGTACCAACCGGGATGCAGTACGGTACTTATGGGTACCAACGCAAGCGGCTTGAGCGGATGAAAGGTAAAAAGCCTGTGATCGCGGCGGACCAAACGGGACCTGGCGGCGCCGAGCCTTCGATCCGCGAGCGGGTGCTCAAGGCGGCATTCGGGGTGTTCCGCAAGCGCGGCTTTTCGGGCGCCAGCACGCTCGAGATCGCAACGCGAGCCAAGATTTCGAAGCGCGACCTGTACGCGCTGTTCGGCAGCAAGCACGCGATGTTGGCCGCGTGCATCAAGGAGCGCGCCGCCCGCATGCGCCAGCCGATCGAATTGACGGCACCGGCGAGCAGCGCGGCGGTGGCCGCCACCCTCGTGGAGTTTGGTACGTCGATCCTGCGGGTCGTCTCTCATCCCGACGTGTTGGCGGTCCATCGCCTGGCGAT
>JASHXZ010000561.1 GCA_030043285.1 Xanthobacteraceae bacterium
GGTGTACGCCGGATTCGTATTTGAGCTTGGCGAAAGCGCCGCGGCCGCGGATTTCGGCGACGATCTCCTTGAAACCTCCGACCGAGCCTTCGCTCGCGGTGACGATCTCGACCTTCCAGCCCTGCTTGGCGGCGAAGCGCTCGTACATGCGGAACAGATCGCCGGCGAACAACGCCGCCTCGTCGCCGCCGGTGCCGGCGCGAATCTCGAGGATGACGTTGCGCTCGTCCATGGCGTCTTTGGGAATGAGCGCCAGCCGCAACTTTTGCTCCAGCTCGGTGCGGCGCGCCTCGAGCTCCGGCTTTTCCGCTGCCGCCATCGACCGCATCTCGGCATCGGTTGCGGCATCCTCGATCAGGCTCGCCAAGTCCGCGAGTTCGCGCTGCGCGGCACGATACGAATTCACCGCGTCCACCACCGGCGCCAACTCGGCGAATTCGCGGGACAATTTGACGAACGCCTCGGGCGGCAACGCCGAGGCGAGGTCGTCTTGCAGCTGCGCATGGCGGGCGACGAGCGCGTCGAGTTTTTGGTCGGGAAGCGTGGCCATGTGGGTATTAGATTTGCAGGCCTTCCTGGGCGGCGAAGTCCTCGAGACGCCCGCGGATCGGTTTGCCGCTGTCCGTCTTATGGATGAGCGGAGATAGGAACTGCGCCGCCTTGCGGCAATCGAGCTCGAGCAGCACCGCCTTGACCGGGCCTATGGCGGACGGGCTGAGCGACAGCGAGCGGTAGCCGATGGCGGCAAGCGCCAGCGCGCCGATCGGCTGCGAGGCAAGCTCGCCGCACAATGTGACCGACTTGTTATGGGCGCGGCCGCGGTCGGCGACGTCCTTTAGCGCGCGCAGTACCGGCGGCGACAACGGATCGAAGCGGCTGGCGACGCGCGGATTGCCGCGATCGATCGCGTACAGGAATTGCACCAGATCGTTGGAGCCGACCGAGAGAAAGTCGGCGCGTTCCAGAAGCTCGTCGAGCTGATAAAGCAGCGACGGCACTTCCACCATGCTGCCGACCTGGACTTCGTCGGGCAGCTTATGGCCGTGGCGGCGCAAATGCGTCAGCTCACGCTCGACCAGCTGGCGCGCCTGCTCGAATTCCTGCACGGCCGCGACCATGGGAAACATGATCTTCAGCGAGCGGTTGCCGGCGGCGCGAAGGAGCGCGCGCAACTGGGTGCGCAACAGGCCGGGCCGGTCGAGGCCGAGGCGAATCGCCCGCCAGCCGAGCGCCGGGTTTTCCTCCTCGACGTTGCGCATGTACGGCAAGACCTTGTCGCCGCCGATGTCGAGGGTGCGGAACACGACGGGCTTGTCGTCGGCCGCATCCAGCACAGCGCGATAGAGCGCGTACTGCTCGTTGGCGCGCGGAAAATTCGGCGCCACCATGAACTGCAGCTCGGTGCGGAACAGGCCGATGCCGGCGGCGCCGGTGTCGGTGAGATGCGGCAGGTCGACGGCGAGCCCGGCATTGATCATCAGGCAGACTTCCTGGCCGTCCTTGGTGATGCACGGCCGGTCGCGCAGCGCCTGGTATTGCTGCTGGCGGCGGGCGCGCAGCCGCACGCGCTCGGCGTAGGCCGCTTCCATATCGGGCAGCGGCCGCATGTGCAGGTCGCCGGTCGTGCCGTCGACGATGATGGCATCGCCCGGATCGGCCATGCCGGTGGCGTTATCGATTTCGCCGACCGCCGGAATGCCGAGCGCGCGCGCCACGATGGCGACGTGCGAATGCGCGCCGCCTTCTTCCAGCACCAGCCCGCGCAAGCGCTTGCGGTCGTAGTCGAGCAGCGCTGCCGGCCCCATCGAGCGCGCCACCAGGATGGCGTTTTCGGGCAGGCTCTCGCGCCCCGGCGCGTGGTCGCGGCCGGTGAGCTGGCGCATCAGCCGATTGGCGAGGTCGTCGAGATCGTGCAGCCGCTCGCGCAGGAACGGATCGGTCTGGCGCAGCATGCGGGCGCGGGTGTCGGACTGCACGCGTTCGACCGCGGCCTCGGCGGTGAGCCCGGTCAGCACGGCTTCTTCGAGCTTGTGCACCCAGCCGCGGTCGTGGGCGAACATGCGATAGGCTTCCAGCACGTCGCGATGCTCGCCGCCTTCGACCACGTCGCCGTGCTCGAGCATTTCATCGAGGTTGGAGCGCAGCGTGTCGAGCGCGGCCCGCAGATGCTGCAGTTCGCCCTGTACGTCGTCGGCGATGTAATTGGTGACGACGACGCGCGGCTCGTGCAGCACGACGTGGCCGAGCGCAATGCCGTCGCTCAAGGCGGCGCCCTTGACGTGAACCGACTGCCGCGCCGCCAATTGGTCGCCCGGGCGTGCCAATTGCCCGGACGCGATCATCTCGGCGAGCACCATCGCGGTGGTCTGCAGCGCCTCGACTTCTTCTTCCGAATAGGTGCGCCGGGCCCGGTTCTGCACCACCAGAACGCCGAGCGTGTTGCCGGCGCGCAGCACCGGCACGCCGAGGAACGAATGGTAGATTTCCTCACCGGTTTCCGCCCGGTACGAGAAGGCCGGGTGGGCCTGGGCGTTGGACAGGTTGATGGCGCTGGCCTGGCTTGCCACGAGGCCGACCAGACCCTCGTCCGATCCCAACACGGTCTGATGCACCGCCTCGCGCTTGAGGCCCTCGGTGGC
>JASHXZ010000562.1 GCA_030043285.1 Xanthobacteraceae bacterium
GCACAACATCGGCACGGCCGCAGCAGCTTGAAAAGGTGTTCAACAGGCTTTCCGCGGCTATCAGCCTCGCCCCCTGTCGAAACAAAGCGATTGTTGGCACGAATTCGTTCGCGACCTTGGCCGGAATTCACCAAGCCGGGATGCTGAGGGCCCCCATCACCTATGAATACGTCGAGCCCGAATTGTTCGGACGAGAGCGGAAAATGCTCGTCGGCCGCCATTCGGGTCGCGCCGTTGTCCGGCATGCCTTCAAGACGTTGGGACTAGCGGTCGATGAGAAATTGGTCGATCGCATCTACGTCGATCACATCGCGAACTCCACCGACGGCAGTTCGATCGATCTTGATGGCCTAAAGGCGCTTATCACCGACATGGTGAGGGCCGCAGCATGACCGGGGCAACGCTCATCGACAAGATTTGGCGCGGTCACGTCGTCATCGGCGAAGAAGGCGAGCCGGATCTGTTGTACATCGATCTGCATCTCATCCACGAGGCGAGTTCACCCCAAGCGTTCGACGGCCTGCGCGTTGCCGGCCGCGTCGTTCGGCGTCCCGATCTTACCTTGGCGATGGAAGATCATAATGTGCCGACAAATACACTCGAGCTCACTGAGCCGTCCGGAAGAGAAATGGTCGAATCCCTGCGGCGAAACTGCGAGCTTCATGGCATCGAGTTGTTCCGTCTCGGCGACCGTCGTCAAGGCATCGTGCATGTGGTCGCCCCGGAGCAAGGATTCGTTCTCCCCGGCATGACGGTGATTTGCGGCGACAGCCACACCTCCACTCATGGCGCCTTCGGTGCTCTGGCCTTCGGCGTGGGAACGAGTGACGTCGAACACGTGCTCGCTACGCAGACGCTGCCGCTGCCAAAGCCTCGCTCCATGCGCGTCGAGTTCATGGGCGATCTTCCGCAGGGAGTTACGTCAAAGGACCTTATCCTTGCCCTGATCGCGAAGATCGGTGCGAACGGCGCTAACAGTCACATTATTGAATATTGTGGCACCGCCATTTCCCGTCTCTCCATGGAGGCGCGGATGACAATGTGCAACATGACGATCGAAGCCGGCGCCCGTGCCGGCCTGATCGCGCCTGACGATACCACCTTTGAATATCTGTCGAGGACACCGCATGCTCCACGAGGCCGAGCATGGGAACGCGCAGTGACGGCCTGGCGAAAGTTGCCATCTGATCGCGACGACGCGCTCTTCGATAACGCTGTCACGTTTGACGCATCGTCGCTGTCGCCGTTCGTGACGTGGGGGACAAACCCCGGTCAGGCAGCGCCAATCGATGGGTTCGTGCCGGATCCCAGCTTGTTTTCGGACCAGCGCGAAAAGTCGGCTGCGGCGCGAAGTCTCGAATACATGGCTCTCGAACCAGGTCGGCCGATCGCATCGATCGAAATCGATACGGTATTTATCGGCTCTTGCACGAATGGTCGCATCGAGGATCTCAGAGCGGCAGCAGAAATCCTGAAGGGCCGCAAGGTCGCCGAGAGTGTGACGATGATCGTGGTTCCCGGTTCGATGGAAGTTCGTCGACAGGCCGAGAATGAGAATCTGCACGAGGTGTTCCTGGCCGCCGGCGCACAGTGGCGACTATCCGGGTGTTCGATGTGTCTCGGCATGAATCCGGATCGACTGCAGGGGCGCAAGCGGTGCGTTTCGACATCGAACAGGAACTACGAAGCGCGGCAAGGACCGCAGGTGATGACTCATCTTGCTTCCCCCGCGGTTGCCGCCGCCTCAGCCATAACGGGTTGCATCACCGCGCCAGCAACCATCGCGATGTAGAACGGAGAGATCGGCTATGAAGCCTTTTGTGAGCCTGGTTGGACGTGGTGCCGTTCTACGGATAGATAACGTAGACACGGACCAGATCATTGCAGCAGAGGATTGCAAGCGGCTCGCCAAGAGCGGATTCGCTGACGCGTTGTTTGCGCGATGGCGCGCCAAGCCGGACTTTTTCCTGAATCGGCCTGAATACGCGAAGGCATCGATACTTATCGCGGGCGAAAATTTCGGCACGGGAAGCTCCCGGGAGCACGCGGCCTGGGCGCTTCGCGATTGGGGTTTCCGCGCGGTATTCGCCTCGAGCTTTGGCGACATCTTCCGGCGCAATGCGCTAAAGAATGGGCTGCTCGCGATCCAGCTCGACGGTGCGCTTCTGGAATGGCTCCGCCGACTCGTTGAAGATAACCCCGAGCTTAACATCTCCGTTCTTCTCAAGGAGAAAACGATCGCCGTGGCCGGCGAGTCGATCCCCTTCACCGTCGATGACAGGGCTCGCTGGTTACTCCTCAACGGGTACGACGAGATCGAGGTCACTCTGACCAAGGCCGCTCAAATCGAGCTATACGAGCGAGCCAGGGAAGAATGGTTGCCCACGCACCTGCCGTCACGGCCGGAACCGTCAAACGTGGTTCGAGTCCGACCATGACGCGAATAGCAGTTATCCCCGGCGACGGAATCGGCCGCGAAGTAGTTCCGGTAGCGCTGGACATCTTAGAAGCACTCGGGCTGGACATCGAATTCGATGTTCTTGAGCAAGTCAACGCAGACACCTACCTGCGCACCGGCGTCGCGCTCTCTCCCGATGACTTCCGCCGCGCGCAAGGCAGTGCGGCGATCTTGCTTGGCGCGATCGGCGACCCCCGCGTCCGAGACACCAACTATGGGCGCGGCATTCTGCTTCGTCTTCGGTTCGAACTTGATCTTTATGTCAACTATCGGCCGGCAAAGCTGGCCCATGAGCGGCTCAGCCCACTCAGAGATCCCGAGCGCCGGGGCATCGATTGCCTTATCGTTCGAGAGAACACTGAGGGACTTTATGCGGGTATTGGCGGACGCCTGCGCGCAGAAACAGATCTGGAGGTCGCGATCGATGCCGAAATCGGCACCTCCCACGGCGTCAGCCGGATCGTAGACTTCGCTTTCTCCATTGCTCGGACGTCGGTCTGCCTTGTCGATAAATCCAATGCGGTTCCCAACAACGGCGGGCTTTGGCAAAGGTACTGGCGTGATGCGCAGAAGCGCCATCCGCAGCTCCGAACCTGCCATGAATATGTCGATGCTGCGGCGATGAAGCTGGTGGCCGACCCCACCGCCTTCGATGTCATCGTTACAAACAACTCATACGGGGACATCCTCAGCGATCTCGCCTCGCAATTGGCTGGCGGAATCGGCTTGGCCTGTTCAGCCAATATCAACCCGGGCAGCGGACACGGCCTATTTGAGCCGGTTCATGGGTCCGCACCTGATATTGCCGACAAGGGCGTGGCCAATCCAATCGCAACGATCCTCACGACCGCGCTGATGCTTGATCAGCTGAGCCATCGCGAGCCTGCCCAGGCGATTCGTAACGCGGTTTACAAGGCGATTGAACGCGGCCGCGTCACACGAGACCTGGGAGGAACGCTATCTATGAAAGAAGCTGCCGCCGCAATCCGCGCCGAACTTTGAGGAGAATCATGGTGTCGAGCGACCCAACTCCGCGCATCTCGAATCGTATCAGCGGCCTGACGGCTGACGGGCTCACACGATTGCTGAGCGAGGGGCACGAATCAGGGGCTCTGGATCTCGCAGTGGGGATTCCGAGTGCGCCGGCGACGCCCCCCGCCCTGATTAACGCGGCGCATCGAGCGCTTGATGAAGGCATTCATCAATACGAGGCCCAGGCTGGGAATATTCGGTTACGAGAATGGCTTGCCTCGACATTCCGCACTCCGGCCGATCCAAGAACGGAGCTGACCATCACCGCGGGCGCCACCGAGGCGTTCTTTTCGGCATTGATGGCAGTTTCGAATCCGGGTCAGGAAGTCGTCATCTTCGAACCTGTATTCGAGCACTTCATCAACGTTACGATCCTGTGCGGCTGCAATCCAAAGGTAATACGCCTCGATCCACCAAAGTGGACGTACAACGAAACTGACCTGGAAGCAGCCGTTGGTCCCAACACGTGCGCGGTCGTTATCAGCACACCGAATAATCCGACGGGTCATATGTCGACCGCCGAAGAGCTTGAACACCTTGCGAAACTTTGCGCGCGATGGAACTGTGCCATCATATCGGACGAGGTTTACAGCCAGTTCACCTTCGACGAAAGGCGGCACATCTCTCCCGGCGACATGCCGCAACTTAAAAGTCGCAGCCTGGTGGTCGGGAGCTTTTCGAAATCTCATGCGATAAGCGGTTGGCGCCTGGGCTTTCTGCGAGCTCCGGCCGCACTGACGACCGCGGCGCGCAAGGTTCACAACTCCGCTACAGCCGGAACAGCCGCGCCTCTCCAGGCCGCTTTTGCTCGCGCCGCCGCGACGGTGAAAGGTTTCGTCACTCCGAGCGACAATTTGCGCGTACAACGAGATCGCTCGATCAAAATGCTTGGTGAGGTGGGACTGAGGTGCTTCGAGCCGGATGGGGGCTGCTATTTCATGGCGGATATCGACAAGCTCCCCTATGAGAATGCGGATGCCTTCGCGGCGCACCTGCTGCAGGACGCGGGGATCACGATTGCCCCGGGGCGTTTCTTTTATTCTGGAAGCGGTGATGCAGGGCGTCGGCTCGTCCGCGTCGCCTTCAACCGAAGTCAAAGCTTTCTCGACGAGGTCGAGCGCCGGCTTCGAAAGTTTGTACCACGTTCGTGTCCGCCAAGATCGCTCGTTCAAACTGGCGCTCATTTGACGACCGATATCCACGAGTCAGTCTTGGGATGATCGTATCTTTGGATGCTCTCGCCGCATCCAAAAAAAGTCCGCCGAAATGTGCCGGTCTTGTAATCAGGACCGGCAGGTCGGATCGAAAGATGCGATCGAGTTGTCGCGCGAGAGCGAGAATTGAGAGTTGTCTAATGCGGGCAATCCTGAACACGAATAAGCGGCATGTCGCTATAATCGGCGGAGGGCTCGCCGGGGTCGCGGCCTTCATTGAAATAGTAAGAACAGCGGTGGCCTGCGATGTATCGATCATCGACCCTCGATCCTACGGCGGCGGCGACGGTTTTCGAGCCAGCGATAACCGATTACTCTGCAATACATCCGTTGAAACCATGTCGGCTCTGTATGGCCAACGGGATGATTTTCGGGAGTATCTGCGGTCCAATGGGCACCCCGCCTCAGCAGATGATTTCGTTCCGAGGCGAATTGCCTTCGAATATGTCAAGACCCGCTATGAAGAGGCATGTGAGGAAGCGACCAGGCTGGGTATCGGCCGTAATTGCATTAAGGGAACAGCTTTCAGGATCGATCGTCAAGAGAACAATCGCTATCGTATCGCGCTGACGAATGGCCGCTCGGTCACGGCAACGCATGTCTTGATTTGCATCGGGCATGGCGAGCCATACGTTCCTAATGAACTTCGACCGTATCTGGCAGAAGCGCACGTTTATCGTTGCCCTTATCCGGAGGCGGCGCTCCTGTCGCGCTTGGCGCCGCGATCCCGCGTTTTGGTTCTCGGCGGCAGGTTATCCGCGATAGACGCAGCCCTCGTGCTATGTGGCGAGGGACATACCGCCGTCTTAACCTCTCCTTCCGGGCAGTTGCCGGCTGTACGCACAGCCTGCCCGATGACGCCACGCGTCAAGTTGGATACCGAGGCCCTGCAAGCGCTCGATCCCCGCTCCGATCGATTCCGCCGTTCTCTCCTGCGACTATTTTCTCGCGCCATATTTCCGATCAGCGCAAGGACCCTCAGCAAACAGACTTGCCGATCCCTCGATCCCATTGACCGCCTCCACCAAGAGACGAACCTTGCGCGAGACGGCAAGGTCGACTGGCAATACAGCATCGGCCAGTTCTTAGACGCAGGCAATCGGGTGCTGGCAGCGCTAGAGCCGGACATCAGGCAAATCGCCTTTCCGCAGATCATGTCCATCTGCGGTCGATACTTGTTCGCGTTTCCGTTGCGGAGCGCCGAGGCGATCCTGAAATTTGCCGGAGAGGGGCGGTTTTCGATTCGCGCCGATCGCTTCAAAGAAATGGTCTCTGCTCGCAGTGGCAGCGTCGTGTCGTTCTACAGCGGTCATACGGACACCTTCGACGCCATCGTCTGCGCGACCGGATATGAGAAAAGATGCGTCTGGGCCACCGGCAATAGCTTTCATCTACTCCGTCCTGACGGTGAAGAGGCCGCCCCGGCTTACGCGGCACCGGATTTGCGGCTCTCAGCCAAAAACGGCTCCCCGCCAGAGAGGATATGGCTGTGCGGTGCGTGCGCATACCCGGCGGCGCCGCTCGAGAGTGCCGTATATCAGTTCGTTCGACAGGCCCATTCTATCGTTGCCACATTGGGCGCGGAGGACGCGATACTTCGCCGCTCGTCCAGCTCTCACGCATTCGACGCCGCAAGGGAAAGCCTGCTCCAATGATCATTTATGGCGACTACGGCTCGAGCAGCACCCGACGCGTGCTAACCGTGCTCCGGCACTTGAAAGTCGAATTCGAACTGCGCGTGGTGAATCTATCCGCCGGCGAACAGAAAAAGCCGGAATATCTGACGCTCAATCCGAATGGCGCCGTTCCCGCAATGGTTGATGGGTCCATGATCTTATTCGAGGCGTCGGCCATAATGCTATATATAGCCGCACAATACCCTTCATCGTTGCTTCCCGACGGGCGCGCGTATTTCGATACTATAAAGTGGATGTTTTGGGCGGCGGAGCATTTTCGCCGTGGCCACACCGACCTGATCGAGGAACGCTTCATTAAACGCGCGCATCAACTTGAGGAAGACGATCGCATCAGCGCGCACGCCGAAGCATCAATTCATCGTTACGCCGCCGTTCTCAATGAACACCTGAGCAATCGACGCTTTGTCGTCGGAGACAGCCCGACGCTTGCCGACATAGATCTGGCCGCGCCACTCAGTCACCTACGCCGCACCCGCGCGCCATATGACAAATACCCACATGTCGCATCGTGGCACAATCGCTTGTTGTCCGAAATGCCGGCTTGGCGTGAGACTGGAGAGCTTCTTGAACAGCGACTCTCCGAGATGGAGGCGCGCCACTCTAAGGTACCGGCGGGCGAACGGAGGGTCGAGCTCGCGCGGCAAGCAGGGTGATTAAACCCTATTCGCCGGGGTTTGTCGTGATTCGCCACTGCGATGGAGCCTCTCGCGAGCGATGCAATCATCAAGGCGGCTGCGACTACGTCCGCGACCAGTTCGGCAGAAACGACGGAACAAGCGCGAAGGATACAACGTCTGTTTAGCCGGAAAGACACCGAACAGTGCAATGAGAGATCCATGAGGCCTCTGACTCAGTCAATCATGCGGCCGGCCAAACGCGACGTGATGGGAATTGGCATCGGTCCGTCGAATCTTAGCCTGGCGGCGCTCCTGCATCCGATCGGGCGATTGAATGCCACTTTCCTTGATCAGAAACCTGAATTCCAATGGCATCCGGGCCTTATGATGCCCGATGCGAGCCTTCAGGTACATTTTCTCAAGGATCTTGTCAGTTTGGTCGACCCGACAAGCCGATATTCTTTTCTTTCCTTCCTCGCAAAGAAAGGCAGACTTCTCCAATTCATCAACGCGTCATTTTCGCGGGTGCTGCGCTGCGAATTTGAAGAATATTACCGGTGGGTGAGCAAACAGATCCCTGGCCTTCTTTTCGATTCCTCCGTTGAAAACGTGGCCGTCGAGGATGGCGCTTTGACGCTCCATGGATCCAGCGGGCGGTGGAGAACAGGGCGTCTGGTCATTGGCTCCGGCTTGACGCCTTATATCCCGCCCGCCGCCGTCGACATGATATGCCCGACCGTAATGCACGCCTCCGATTTCATGCATCGGAAGATCAGCTTCACCGACAAGCGAATAAGCGTCATCGGCGGCGGTCAGACGGGCGCAGAGATATTTAAACATCTCATCGAGCTCACTGCCGGCGCCCCATATCGGGTCGATTGGATTTCACGAAGGGCAAATTTTTTGCCGTTGGACGAAAGCGCTTTTACAAATGAGCTCTATACCCCCGAGTATAGCGACTATTTCTTTGATCTGCCGCGTAACACAAGGGCATCGCTGATCTGCGAGCAAAAGCTGGCTAGCGATGGAGTTTCCGGTATCCTGCTTTCTTCGATATTCCGACGGATATACGAAATCCAGTATCTTCGCTCTTCATTTCTGGAATTGAGCCTCAGGCCAGCTCGCGAGCTGGTTTCAATGTGCAAAGGAGAACGCGGTTGGCGTTTGACCTTGCAGCATGCGCATCGGGATATTCCCGAAACCGTCGATACCGACATCGTCATCTTGGCAACTGGATACATCACCAGTCTGCCGCCATACCTGTCAAGCATCGCAAAGCGCATCGCTTGGGACGACGGTTTCCAGGTCGAGGAGGATTTTTCGATCCAGTGGGACGGCCCGCCGAACTGCAAAATTTATGTTCAGGGCTACGCTCGGAATCAACGCGGCGTGGCCGACCCCAATCTCGGCCTGATCCCGTGGCGAAACGCCACCATCATCAACAGCATCATGGGCGCGCAACTCTATGAGTGTTCTCCACAAAAGTCATTCATCGATTGGGAGGTGCCGTTGACCGACCATGAGGATGCAACTCTGTTGACAAGCATTCAAGGATGAGCAGCGCCATGGACATGGAACAGCTGGATATGAGCTCGCAGGCTGATGTGAGCAATATGCCCCGCCTTTACGCCAAGAAGATCGATACGAACGTGGCCGGTATCGAACTGTCTGTCCACGACCTCTCTTGCATCTCGCCGGCCGCACCGATGAAGACCTCCAGGTTCACGATCGCCGGGCGCTGCGGAACGCCTGACGACAAGCATGAGGTTCATGAGATATGGTTCGTTGCCGCGGGACGGCTTTCCGTCTTTTACGACGGAAAATGGTATGATGCCGAGGTGGGCGACGCGCTGTATTTCCACCCATTGAAGGTGCATCGGGCCACCAACAACGGGAAGGACGAGGCCGTTGTTGTGTCGGTTTGGTGGCCGTGATGCGTCGTCGTTCCTGCGACCTCGCAATCGTCGGCGGCGGAATAACCGGCGCCTGGTGCTTGTATTTCGCGGCACAGAAATTTCCTGCCTGGCGGATCATCCTGCTTGAGAGATCGAGGATTGCGGGCGGCGCAACGGCACATTCAGCAGGCGTGTTTTTCGCAGTGGGCCGCTCCGACCGGGAACGGCATCTGGCGGGGCGCAGCGCCGTCCACTATGCCGCGGTCCGAAATCGGCTCACCCTGGAGTCGAGCGAAGCACCCGCATATTGGATCGCAGACAGCACAGCGCTGCCCGCGCTTCGGAAAATGAGCGTGGGATTTACGGTTGAGTGCTGCCAGGGTGACCTCGAAGGCGCGACTGACTCGTTGGGGTTGAGGGTCGTCAGCGACGCAGCCGAGACGCTATTTTACGGCGGTACATCCATCAGCATGGAACCAACGGCCGTGGCGACGGCTCTGATACGGCACTCCGCCCTGTCCTCGTCGGCCTCGGCGTGTGAAGGCGTAGGCGTTCAGCAGATCGACGCTACGGCCGGCGCGATCGATCTGGTGTTATCTGATGGCAGCGTACTGACGGCAGGCCGGATCATTGTTGCCGTTGGGCCTTGGATAGTCAACGGCCCAATAGCCAACGGTCCAATTGAGAGCGTAGCGTCGGAACGGGACATTCGCATCAAGAAGGTCGTTGCCCTGCACATCGACCAAGCTCCCGTTTCGCGCTCACCTGCCATCTTTCTTTATGCTCATGACGCTTATCTGATGCCTATCCCACGCCGGAAGCAGTGGTTGTTCAGTTTTCGTAGCGAGGAATGGGACGTCAAAGTCGAGGGCCAAGGGCTGACGATCAGCCAATTGGATCGCAATCTGGCTCGTTCGATTCTGGGCCAATATTTCCCTGACCTGGTGGACCATTGTTTCGGCGGACGGGTTTTCTGCGATGCCTACACCGCCGACTTGGAGCCCGTGGTCTGTTCTCGCGATAACGATCGACTGATCGTCGTAGGCGCCGGCGGCGGTGCGGGTTTTCGACTGGCACCCGGCCTCGCCGAGGAGGCAGTTCTCAGGCTGGTTTGATCGACGCTCAATCCAGGCTCAAAGCCGTATGGTGGTCCACCATGGTTAGTTCCAGCATACCTCGCAGGTACTTTTTCGTGCCCGCCACGCCCACTCCAAACGGCCGGCTCCATCTTGGCCATATCGCCGGGCCATTCCTTCGCATGGACATGATGGCGCGCTTCCTGCGCTCTCGCGGGCACGACGTTCGCGTTATCTCTTCCGTCGATAGCTTCGACACCGCCGTACTGGTGACGGCGGTGCAGGAGAGGAGGCCTGCTGGCGAAGTTTGTGATTTCTATCGTCGGCAAATCGTCAGCGACCTGAAGGCCCTCGACATTGACGTCGAAGAAGTCACGGATGTAATTCACGGTTCAATAGGTTCACAACATGCCGCTGATGCTCAAGACGCCATAAGAACGCTGGTGAGTCGCGGTCTAATCGAGACCACCACAGAGCGTGTTCTTTACAGCAAATCGACCGAGCGGTACGTCGTGGGCGCCTGGCTAACCGGCCGGTGTCCCCACTGCGATGCTGCGGCTGCAGGGTTTTTCTGCGAAGCATGCGGAAACTTTTTCCGGCCGGAAGCGATGGTCGCTCCGACTCCGCGCCTGGGCGATAGCGAGCTGGAATGGAGAGAGGTGGATAGTCTGTTTCTGAGAATCGATGACACTCACGAATTAGAACAAAGTATGATAAAGGCGGGCGCCTCTGACCA
>JASHXZ010000563.1 GCA_030043285.1 Xanthobacteraceae bacterium
CAAATAGGGTTAACGCCGACACATAGCGTCGCCGCCGCCGCCGCGCTATCCTTATAAGCGGAAGGCTACCATGGCAGACACAGCTCATTTCGGCGCCCGGCAGGTGCCGCTTGGCGACAAGCAGGCGCTGGTCGACGACGTATTTCGCAGCGTGGCGCGGCGCTACGACCTGATGAACGATCTGATGTCGTTCGGGCTGCACCGGGCCTGGAAGGACGCGCTGATCACCGCAATCGATCCGCCGCGGCGAGGGCCATTCGCCCATCTCGACATTGCCGGCGGCACCGGCGACGTCGCGTTGCGCGTGCTCGCGGCCGGCGGCGAATACACGCGCGTCACCGTCTGCGACATCAATCCGGACATGCTGGCGGTCGGCCGCGAGCGCGCCGCCGCCAAGGGGCTTGGCGATGCCCTCACCTTCATTGAAGCCAATGCGGAGGCGCTGCCGCTCGCCGACCGCAGCTTCGATGCCGCCTCTATCGCGTTCGGCATCCGCAACGTGCCGCGGATCGACACCGCGCTCGCCGAAGCGTATCGCGTGCTCAAAATCGGCGGCAAATTTCTCTGCCTCGAATTTTCCGCCGTCGATGTGCCGGGCCTCGACCGGCTCTACGACCTCTATTCGTTCAAGGTCATCCCGGCGTTGGGCCGCGTCGTCGCCGGCGATGCCGAATCCTATCGCTATCTCGTCGAATCGATCCGCCGCTTCCCCAATCCGCAAGCGTTCGCCGCCATGCTGCGCGCTGCCGGCTTTGCGCGGGTGACGCATAAGACGATGAGCGGCGGCATCGTGGCGCTGCATTGCGGCTGGCGCTTGTGATCAGCGGTCCCGCGCATCTGGTTCGGCTGACGCGCGCCGGCTTCGTGCTCGCGCGCGAAGGCGTTTTCGGCCTGATCGATCCGGCGCTGGTGCCGGGGCCGGCGCGGTTCGGGCTGCGCATCGCGCGCCTCTTGGAGCGGCCGAGCCGCGGCAGCGCGGAAACGCGGCTGTCGACGGCGTTGGCGCGGCTCGGGCCGAGCTACGTCAAGCTCGGCCAGTTTCTGGCGACCCGGCCCGACGTGGTCGGCGTCGCGCTGGCCCGCGATCTCGAGCGGCTGCAGGACCAGATGCCGCCGTTTCCGCAAGCCGAGGCCGAAGCCGCGGTCGCCGCCTCGCTCGACCGGCCGATTGGCGTCGCATTTGCGAGCTTCGGTCCGCCGGTCGCCGCCGCCTCCATCGCCCAGGTGCACCGCGCCGAGGTGGCGACCGCTTCCGGCCGCCGTGCCGTCGCCGTCAAGGTGCTCCGGCCTCATATCGAGCAGCGCTTCCACGCCGACCTGCGCGCCTTCACCTTCGCGGCGCAGCACGCCGAGACCTATTCCGCCGAAGCGCGCCGGCTTCGTCTCGTCGAGGTCGTCGATACGCTGCGCCGCTCGGTGCTGATGGAGATGGATTTTCGGCTCGAGGCGGCGGCGCTCTCGGAGATGGCCGAGAACACCAAGGACGATCCGGATTTCCGGGTGCCGGCGATCGATTGGGACCGCACCAGCAAGGAAGTGCTGACGCTGGAATGGATCGACGCCACGCCGCTCTCCGATCGCGCCGCGCTGGTTGCCAAAGGCTTCGATCTGCGCCAGCTCGCCCGCGCGCTGATCCAGTCGTTTCTGCGCCACGCGCTGCGCGACGGCTTTTTTCACGCCGACATGCATCCCGGCAATCTGTTCGTCGACCACGAGGGCCGGCTGATCGCGGTGGATTTCGGCATCATGGGCCGGCTCGGCGTCAAGGAGCGGCTGTTCCTCGCCGAAATTCTGCACGGCTTCATCACCCGCGATTATCATCGCGTCGCCGAGGTGCATTTCGAGGCCGGCTACGTGCCGCACCATCACTCGGTGGAAAATTTCGCTCAGGCGATCCGCGCCATCGGCGAGCCGATCCATAGCCGCACCGCCGAGGAAATCTCCATGGCGCGGCTGTTGACGCTATTGTTCGAGGTCACCGGCATTTTCGACATGCGCACGCGCCCGGAATTGTTGCTGCTGCAGAAGACCATGGTGGTGGTCGAGGGCGTAGCGCGCTCGATGGATCCCAAGCTCGACATGTGGAGCACCGCCGAGCCGGTGGTCGGCGAGTGGATCGCGCGGCATCTCGGGCCGGCCGGCAAGCTGGAGAACGCGGCAGATGGCGCGTTCGAACTCGGCCGCTTCGCCGGCAACCTGCCCGGCCTGTTGACCCGCGGCGCCCGCCTGCTCGACCAGCTCGACGACATGACCCGCGACGGCCTGGTGCTGGCCGAGCACACGATCACCAAGCTCGACAAGGACGAGGCCCGCCGCGACGCCTGGATCATCGGCGCGCTTTACTTGATCGCGATATTGCTGCTGGTGCTCGTTCTGACTCGATGATTGCAATGATTGCATTGCAATCATTGCAATGCTAAGGTGCTCGCCTATCGAGGAAAACCGATGGCAAGCCTCACTGTCCGCCAGCTCGACGACAAGCTCAAAGCGCTGCTCCGCCTGCGCGCGGCACGGCACGGCCGGTCAATGGAGGACGAGGTCCGCGTCATCCTCAAGGAGGCGGCGGAGGCGGCCGGCCGCGAAGCCCTGGAAAAATTCGAGCCGCCGGCGATGGCGGTCCGGCGAAGGACGCCACCGATCGCAGCGAACACGCGCCGTATTCTGCTTATCATCGGCGGCGGCATTGCCGCCTATAAATCGCTCGACCTGATCCGCCGGCTGCAGGACCGTGGCGCGCGGGTGCGCTGCATTCTCACGCCAGCCGCCCGGCAGTTCGTCACGCCGCTCGCCGCCGGTGCGCTCGCCGGCGAGCCCGCCTTTACCGACCTGTTCGATCCGCAGAGCGAGTTCGACGTCGGCCATATCCGTTTGGCGCGCGACACCGATCTGGTCGTGGTCGCGCCCGCTACCGCCGATCTATTGGCCAAGATGGCGGGCGGCCATGCCGACGATCTCGCCGGCGCTGTGCTGCTCGCGACCGACAAGCCGATCCTGCTCGCGCCGGCGATGAACCCGCGCATGTGGGCGGCGAAAGCGACGCAGCGCAATCTGGCGCAGCTGTTGACCGACGGCGTGCGCGTGGTCGGGCCCAACAGCGGCGAAATGGCCGAGCGCGGCGAAGCCGGTCTTGGCCGCATGGCCGAGCCGTTCGAAATCGCCGCCGCCGCCGACACCATGCTGCGTGCCGCCGGCCCGCTCTCCGGCACGCGCGTGCTGGTCACGTCCGGCCCGACCCACGAGCCGATCGATCCGGTGCGCTTCATCGCCAACCGCTCGTCGGGCAAGCAGGGCCACGCCATCGCCGCCGCGGTGGCCGCGGCGGGCGCCGACGTTGTGCTGATCTCGGGTCCAGTCGAGGTGCCGGAGCCGCCGGGCGTGTCCGTC
>JASHXZ010000564.1 GCA_030043285.1 Xanthobacteraceae bacterium
GACCTTTGGCAGCATGACCACGTCGAGCTCGTCGCCAACGGCGGCGACGATCCGAGAAATGTCGTCAAGCATCCAGGGCGAGGCGAGCCCATTGATGCGCGTCCACAGCCCGGTGCCGCCGAAATCGCACATCTGCGCCATGGCAATGAAGCCTGAGCGTGCAGCCGCCTTGGCATCAGCCGGCACCGCATCTTCGAGATTGCCAAGCACCACATCGACGTTGCGAATGAGGTCAGGAAGGCGGCTGCGCACCTTCTCGACGTGCGGCGGCACAAAATGAATCATGCGCTCAAGCCGCACCGGCAGTTCACGCAACGGTGCCGGCGCGCCGATCGCCAGCGGTTTGAAGAAATTGCGTGGCAGCGTCATACAGCGGACCGGAGCGCGACGGAGGCGAACTCAAGAGGCGCCGTTACGGCCTAGCCGCGCTACAGGCGCCGATGCTGCCGCACCATGACGCCGAAGCCGCCTGGCCGCAACCAGGCGCGATGAGCCGATTCTCCACCGCGCGCGGCCGTGCATAGCGCCGCGGCTGGTTTTACTGCGGCGATCCGGCCACGCTCAATGCGTCTGCATCACGTCGTCGTCGCCGCCGCCCAGAGACTCGATGGTCAGCTCCAGCAGCTGGTACGCCTTGACGTCCAGCGTGCGCACGTCTTTCAACGCATAGGTGAGATAGGCGATGAGCGTATCACGCCTTTCAGCGGCGAGGATCGAATCGACCGCCGGTCTTTCCGCACTGACACTTTTCATTTCACCCCCGCTACTCGACTTCGCTCACACACGCGCCCTGCACTGCAACGGCATTCCGTCCACCGAACACCGCTTTCTCATCGCGTGTCCCGCGATCCGGCCGACCTTGAGATTGCGACCATCATCGCGCACGCGCATGACACTATATTTTCGGTTTCGGCGGCCGTGACGCCGCCCCGCCCGGTGAGTCGTCCCCACCGCAAACTTGATTCAGTTCGTCGATCTGGGCCGCCTTTTCCATCAATTCGACGCCAATCGCCTCAAGTTCCACCGAGGTCGGCCGGTGCGGGCAGTCGCGCGCTGCGCGCGAGCAACGATGCGCCAGAGCCCGCATGTACGACGGATCCACCAAGCCCCAGGCATGGGGGTCGGCACCGGTGGGTATGTTAGGTGCGGCCACGGTCACTTTGCTGTCCGGATCCATGCGGCCGAAGCGATAGCTGGCCGCATCTGACATGAACCCGCGCCGGTCAGTGAGCGTGTGGGCACCTGGGACATAAATAGACGCTCCGGCGCGGCCAAGTACGTCTTGTTTTTACGCGTTTAGAGAATGCGCTACGCCATTAGGCCATCAATAGCGCACGGCCGAAATCGTGCGAACGTATCCAGCGTGAGAGCCATAAGTATGACCATCACTCATCCTTTGGTATGAACACCGCACCTCTCCCGAAACGCCAAGCCAGGCAAAAAAATTTCGTCCTCCCAACTACTCCGTAGCCGCCGCGGCTTTAGTCCCGTGAGCCGCGTGGGCGGCGGCTTTGCGCACGTTGACCGCATACTGGCCGCGCTTGCGCTCGGGCGTGGTGTTGGGCACGACCACGGTGCGATGGAACGCTTGCCACTCGTCGGCCGATAAGTCGGCCATGTCCTTGACCGTAAAATTCTGCAGGAACTTTTCGGCATAAATCTCCTTGCGCACCGGCTGCACCTGCAGGAACGGAATGTCGCTGCGAAAGTCGATCGGCACGTCGGTTTTCAGTATGCGCACGTTGTCGAACAGCGGGCCGAACCAATGGTCGGTCTCGATGATCCCTTCCAGCGTTTGGAACGACTGGCTATGCGGCAGGTTGGCGACGCCCCGCACCAACAGGCTCCAACCCGGCGCCGTGCGCGCGATGGCGCCGGTCCAGATCTGCAGCTGCCCCGGCTGAATCGACGGCGCCAGAAAGGTCGGCGAAAAGCCGCGGCTCTCCGCCGGTGCCGCCGCGTCGAACTGCTGGCTGAAGTTCGGGTATTGCACGGCGTCGCGGGTCAGCGGCAGCCATTCGTCGACGCCCGGATAGGTCCAGAGCATGTCGTGGCCGTCCCATACCACCTTGAAACTCAACGGTAAAAACACATACCAGCCGAATGCCGAGGCGCTGGTGATCGCCTCGCAATAACGCAGCGCCCGCGCCGGAATGACGCCGCCGACCGCCTTATCCGCCCGCCGCGGCGGATTGGCATTCGGCACCAACTGGAAGAACTCGACCAGCGGGGTGGAGGGGGTTGCGGTGGACATACGGAAATTCCTCGCCAGGTCGCGACAGACAGACGGCCCGGGCCCGAATTTATGTGAGTTCCGCGGGAGCGCCTAGCGTTCCCGCGGTTAGAGCAATGTCAGGAGCTTCACCGCGAAAAAACGGGAGCGTAATCGCCGAGGTGAACCTTGCCTTCGTTTACGCTGGCGCCGTCGCGGACGACCTTGTCGCCGGCGCGAAAAACGGGGGCGTAATCGCCGAGGTGAACATTACCTTCGTTTACGGTGGCGCTGTCGCGAACGACCTTGTCGCCGGCGCGAAAGACCGGGGCGTAATCGCCGAGGTGAACCTTACCTTCGTTTACGGTGGCGCTGTCGCGAACAACCTTATCGCCGGCTCGAAATGTGGGAGCGTAATCGCCAATGTGCACCCTACCCAAATTCACAGTTGCGCGATCGCGAATTGTTTTGTCTCCTGCGGTAATCTTGGCCATAGTTCTCTCCTAGCTGCTCGTCACTCGGTTGAGTGCGGTTCGCAGCGTAAGAGGCGTTTGACGGTT
>JASHXZ010000565.1 GCA_030043285.1 Xanthobacteraceae bacterium
TGAGCCAGGGCGCGGTCGAGTCGGCGGGCGCGGCGGGCGCTTCGGCGAAATCAATCGCGCTGAAATCGGGGATTTGGCTCATCGCTCTACCAATGCCTCGGCGATTTCAGAGTTTATCACGCGTCGGGCAGGTGTGCACATCGCGCGGCTGAGTGCTTCCGCTAGATCGGCTGCCCAGGTACGCCCAAGTGCGGCCATGGTTGTCGTCATGTTTAACACCATCCGCACCGCTGTCCCGCCTTGCCCGATCATCCGCCCCTTCGACCGACGACGAGCGCTGCCGCCACCTGGGCGCCGCTTGCGCGATTTATTGCGGCCGAAGCACGCCTCGGCCGCTGGGCCGGCAAGCGCCCGCTCACCGCCTTTGTTTACGAATTCGTCCGCTTCGGCGTGAAGCAAGCCTGGGCCTGTCTGTTCGGGGGCGCCATGGTGGCGCTGCTGGTCGGCACGTATCTCTGGTACCCGCACGGCGCAAGACTCGCCCGCTACGATTTTTTGTTCCTGATGGCGATCGCCATCCAGGCCGGCATGCTGGCGTTCAAGCTCGAGACGTTCGACGAGGCCAAGGTCATTCTGATTTATCACATCGTCGGCACCGTCATGGAGGTGTTCAAGACCGGTGTCGGCTCGTGGATCTATCCGGAGCCGAGCATCTTCCACATCGCCGGCGTGCCGCTGTTTTCCGGTTTCATGTACGCCTCGATCGGCAGCTACATCGCGCGCAGCTGGCGGCTGTTTGACTTCCGCTTTCTGCGCCACCCGCCGCTGTGGACGGTGCATGTTCTGGCGCTCGCGATCTACCTCAATTTCTTTTCGCACCATTACATGCCCGACCTGCGCATTGTCTTGTTCGCCGCCGCGGCGCTGCTGTTTGGCCGCACCTGGATTTACTATCGCATCCATTACCGCTTTCGCCGCATGCCGCTATTGCCCGGCCTGTTCCTCGTCGCGCTATTCATCTGGTTCGCCGAAAACCTCGGCACGGCGTCGCACACCTGGCTTTATCCGCGCCAGATGGCGGGCTGGTCCATGGTCCCGTTCGCCAAGTTGGGCTCTTGGTTTCTGCTCTTGTTGATCAGCTACGCGCTGGTGGCGATCGTGAACCGGCCGCTGCCGGTCGATGCGCGGGCTCTGCAAGGTGGCGACGCTCAGCCTGTCAGCACCTGATAGGCGGCTTGCAGCACCGACAGCGCATCGCAGCCCTCATAGACAAACGATTGCACGCCGGCGGCGCGCCATTGCGCCTCGTGCGCGCCGGGGCGCCCGGCGAGATAAATGTGTCGGGCGCCCGCGGCCTTTAGCGCGGCTGCGGCCGGCGCAGCGGCGCTTTCATAGGCCTGGTCGGAGCCGCATAGGCACGCCAGCGGCGTGTTCGCAGTCTCGAGGGTGGTGCTGACAGTCGTCGGCTCGATTTGTTTGCTCGCCGCTTCGATGCCGCCTGATTCGAACAAATTCACGGCGAAACTGGCCCGCGGCGTGAAGTCGGCCGGCGCGCCGAGGCAGGCGAGAAAGATCCGTGGGCGCGCGCCGGTTTGGGTCAGCATCCGATCGGAGGCCTCGCGTAATCGTTCGAACGGTTCGGCAAGGCGAATGCGCGGCAGCGGCTTGGTGGCGAGGTCTTTCTCGGGCTCTGGCCACGGCGGCACCTCGAGCACCATCGGCGCAGTTTCGTCAAGGTCCGGATAGGCATTGGTGCCGGTCAGGATGTCACGCCGGTGTGCGATTGCGGTTTGGCGCCGCGTCCGCACGGCTGAAACTTTTTGCGCAATGAGCCCACTTTCCAGCGCCGCCCAGACGCCGCCGGCGCGCTCGATATCTTGAAATTGCGACCAGGCCGCAGCGCAAAGTTCTTGCGTCAGCGCTTCCAGCGCGCCGGAGCCCGCCGCCGGATCGGCGACACGCGCGAGGTTTGCTTCTTCGAGCAGCACGAGCGCAATGTTGCGGGCGATGCGGCGCGCGAAACCATCCGGCAGGCCGAGCGCCGCGGTGTGCGGCAGCACGGTGATCGCATCGGCGCCGCCAAGGCCGGCGGCGGCCACCGCGATTGTATTGCGCAAAATGTTCACATAAGGATCGCGCCGCGTCAGCATCCGCCACGCGGTCTCGGCTGTGACCAAGCCGGGGACGGGATCAAGCCCGCACGCGCCCTGCACGCGCGCCCAAAGCTTTCGCACCGCGCGGAATTTGACAATGGTCAAAAGCTGATCGGCGTCGGCGGTCAGCCGGAAATAGATCGCGTCGCGTGCCGCCGCAACGCTCATGCCGTTTGCTTCGAGCGCGCGCAGATAGGCCACTGCACTGGCGAGCGCGAACGCAAGCTCTTGCGCTTCCGAGCCGCCGGCATTGTGGATGATGCGGCCGTCGCTGACGGCGAACGGACCGCGGAAGCCATCGGCCGCGAGGTCGCCGACCATTGCGGCAAAGCTTTGCGAAAGCTGCTCCCAGGATTGCGCGCTGTGGCCGGCGGCAGCAAAGCCGCCGATCGGATTGATGCTGGCGCGCAGGTCGATACGCGCCGGCGTATCGCCGCGGGTTTTGACCAGCGCGGCGAAGTCGCGCACCACGTGCCGCGTCGCCGGTGAGAGATTGAGGTCGATGGGAAGGTCCGCGCCGAGTTCGACGCCGTCGAGCGCGCGGGCGAGCGTCGCTGCAGATGCGTCAAGGCCAAAGCCGTTGGCGCTCACCGAACCCTTGAAGACCAAGACCAGCCCGGTCGCGCCATTTAAGAGGTCGTCGAGGGCCTGCGCGTTGGCCGCCGCCGGATCAGGGTGATCGACGCGCTGCATGACGCGCCAAGCTGCGCCTGGCGCGCGGCCGGCGATGGCGCGGGCCTCCGCTGCGCGCTGGTAAAGCGGCGCGATCGCGAGCCCGTCATAGGTCTGGCTCTCGAGCCGCTCGAACGGCGCACCCTTGAGCACCGCGTCGACGAGCTTGCGCCACTCTTCCTGCGTGGCGGCAGGAAAATCGGTGGCGAGCGACAGGCTTGTTTCAGGTTCCGTCATCGCCTCAAAATGCCACGTCGCGCGGGGGCGGCCAACCTGTCGCATCGTACAATAGGCGCGCCGCCAAAAACCGGATCGCCGGGCGCGACGATTTAACTCTTGCAATCGCCATGTGAATCTCGTAGGTTCGCCTTACAGTTACATACAATCTACGCACACATCATCCGCACATAGCTGCATCGCCCTGCGACGAGCCAGTGGGGCGAGCGCCTGCGTGCCGTCTGCAAGTCGCGAATTCGTATGCGAGTAAAAGGATTCGTATGCGAGTAAAAGGAGAAGGACGCAGCAATGGGTATCGATGTCAGCATAACGGCGGGCCTCACTGCCAACACGTCGAGCGTCAACGCCTCGGGCAGTGTCGAGCACGTTATCACCGACACGGAGGTCAAGTCGTTCGGGATTCAAGACGGGCCGCTAAAGAACGCGATCGGAAAGTATTTCGGCAAGAATCCCAACGACGCGTATCTGCATAGCGATACGCCGTGGGGCGACCTCTACCGCACCTATAATTGGCCGCAAGTGCAGACGGTGCTGGTCGTCGAGAGCGCGACAATTACCGGAA
>JASHXZ010000566.1 GCA_030043285.1 Xanthobacteraceae bacterium
CGGGAGCCATTTGCCGACCGTGCTCAAGGACGAAGGCCCGTACGGGACCATCGAATGCCACTTGGCGCGGCCCAATCCGCATTGCGCCGATCTCGACGGCGGCGAAGCGCTGATGATCTTTGCCGGCGCCGAGGGCTACATCACGCCGAACTGGTATCCGTCAAAATTTCAGCACGGCAAAGTCGTGCCGACCTGGAATTATGCAGTGGTGCACGCCTACGGCCGGCCGGCTGTGATGCGCGATGCGCAATGGCTGCGGCGCCACGTCGGTGAGCTGACGGCGCAGCAGGAGCGCGGCGCGGCAAAACCATGGGCGGTGTCGGACGCACCCGAACGCTACGTCGAGACCATGCTGCGCGGCATCGTCGGCTTCCGCTTCGCCATCACCCGGCTCGAAGGCAAATGGAAAATGAGCCAGAACCGCGAGCTTGGCGACCGCCACGGCGTCGTCGCCGGCCTGCGCACGCGCGACGGCGCCGACGATCCGGAAATGGCCGAGTACATCGCGGGCGAGCTCAAGCAGAAGAGCGAATGACCTTTTCAGCAGGCCCTGCTGCCGTCGCCCAACGACGCCGGTAGGATTTAATTAACCATCTTGATCGAGCCTGGGTTCGGAGCCGCGTAAGCCTCGGCGAATCGGGCAACGTTTCCATTTGTGCGCCAATTCGCGCGACGGCGTTGTGGCGTCTTCCCAACTCCTCCCTTTGACGGCACGCATGAGCAATACCGCACAAGCCGAAAACACGTACAACTCCGGTCTCGCCACAAATTGTGCCGTCGATGCGCCGCCTTCGGCTGGCGCGCACAGCGATCAGCAGGGAGCGCTAAGCCAGGCGCTGCACCTCGCCGGGGCTGCGCTTCGGGGGCAACCCGGCTCGGCCGAGGCGCTGGCGAGTTACACCGCGATCCTCGACGCTGTCGCGCGTCATGAGGAGGCGATGGTTGCCTTCGGCAAGCTCCTGGTGGCGTGCGCCAACGATGCCGCCGGGCAGTCGAGCGCATTGAAGCGGCTCATCGAGATCGAGAACATTGCCGCGACCCGGTTGGATCAACTCACGCAGGTGGGGCTGTTGCAATCCTGGAATGAAGAGTTGGGGAAGCCGCGCCACGCCGATCCCAAGCGATTGCTCCGATACGGCTTCAAAGTCTACTCGCAATGCGACGAAGACGGCATCATCCAGGAGATTTTCAGGCGAATTGGAACAACCAACCAAGTCTTTGTCGAATTCGGCGTCGAAGCCGGCAGCGAATGCAATTCAGTCAAGCTCTTGGTCGAGGGTTGGCGCGGGCTCTGGCTCGATGGTCAACAGCAACTGATCGATCAGATTCGCAAAAACTTCAAGCCGTTTATCGACAACGGCAAACTGGCGGCGTCACAGGCCTTCATAACGGCCGAGAATATCGACGTGCTGATCGCCAACGCCGGAGTGACCGGCGAGATCGATTTTCTGACCATCGATATCGATCACAACGACTATTGGGTCTGGAAAGCGATCAACGTCATTTCGCCCCGCGTCGTAGCGATCGAGTATAATGCGACGATGCATCCGCCCGTTTCGGTCGTCGTCCCCTATGAGCCTAATCGCACCTGGAACGGAACCAACTATTTTGGCGCCAGCCTTGAAGCGCTCGTGCGGCTTGGCCGCAGCAAAGGCTACCGGCTTGTCGGCTGCAATTTTGCCGGGACCAATGCGTTTTTTGTGCGCGACGACCTCGCCGGTGATTTGTTTCTCGATCCGGCGACGGCCGAAGAGCATTACGAGCCGCCACGGTATTACTTCGGCTATTTGAAAGCGGGGCACCGGCCGCAGCCCGGTCCCTATGTCACTGTTTAGAGCATGATGATTTTAAGTCGACCCACTCGTTCGTCATTGCGAGCCGACGGGTCCGGCCCGAAGTGGCCGGCCCGATGACAAGCTCCGCGAAGCAATCCAGTGCGGCGCCGCCGTTCTGGATTGCTTCGTCGCTTCGCTCCTCGCAATGACGAGTGCTGAATCGAGTTAACTTCATCGTGGTCTAGGAAGCCTTCCCGGCCGGAATGACGATCTGCGTCTGGGTGACGATGGCGCAGAGCTTGCCGTCGTTGCGGGTGATGCGGGTCTGCCACACCATGGTGCTGCGGCCCTTGTGCAACGGAGTGCATTCGGCGTGGGCGGTGTCGCCGATCGGGATCGGCGCGAAGAAATTGGTCTTGCTTTCGATGGTCGCGGTGCGGGCGCCGTCAGGCAAATTGGCGACAGTGGCGGTGCCGCCGAGATTGTCGGCAAGCGCCATCAGCGCGCCGCCGTGCAGCACGCCCAAGCGGTTTTCCAGATCGTCGCGCACGAGCATCTCGGCTGTGATCTTGTCGGGCGACACGTGGGTGATCTTCATTCCCATCAGCGCGGCGAAAGGCGGTTGCAGTTCGGCGTCGCGGTTCATTATCGTCCTATTTTAATCGAGTTTCACAGGAGAATGGCGTCGCACTGCTGCCAGTGTTTAGCCGCTTTCGGCCGTGCCGGAAAGCTGGTAGAATGACAACAAAGGAGATTGGACGATGTCCGACGTCTTCGAAATCATCAGGCACGCTAAAAGCATCCCGCTAGACGAGCTTGTGCTCCGTAGCTCACAGGCGCCCGAGGTGGTTACCCAACAGGTACGCATGCTTGCCCACGAGGGATTGATCCACGTCGACGGCGATATTCCGGCAGATCGCGATCTGGTTTCGCGCGCCAGTGGTACGATCGTTATGCTAAGCGCGAAGGGAATATCCTCTAATACTGCTTGATTATCCGGGGAGGGGGCGCTGTCAAATTGGGTTCTTGTGGCGGGCTGCGCAATTGCGCTTTTGGTGGCTGCAGCCGCCATCTACGTCGATTGCTATCAGCGCCTGAGCAAGCTGTATCCGAACGTTCCGACGCAATTCTTTACCTCACTGCCGCTGCTTTTTCTGGCATTGATATGCGGGCTGACCGCCGCGGCTGCATTTTATTTCACCGATCCGAAGGGTACTGGATATATCGATAAGCTTTTATCCTTGAACATCGACAATAATTACGCACGAGCATTTTACGTTGGAGCTCTAATTTTAGTGCTGATCCGCAGTAAGCTTTTTCAGCTGCAAGGCGCCGATATTGGAGGGGAGTTCTTCTATAACCTGGGAAGTCAAAAAGCGATCAATTCCATCGTTCTAAGATGGATCGAATGGAGTAACGCGTTCGTTGAGCAGGTATTGCCGAAAACCTACGTCGATCCGAATTTTGACGTCAGCATGCTGGGCTTTATGAAAGCGATCGCGGCCGCTGCAGCTGATCCCAAATATCGCTCCGACATCGAATCGCAAATTCAGCAGATCGAGCACTCGAAACCAGCCGGCCCGGTCGCTGCCACCGATCCGAACTGGCAACGCTATTATCGGACGATCACCCGCATGACTTTGGAAGTTTGCGGCAGCCGGCCCCTGAAGCGATATCTGTAGCGGCGCCGGACGGCCGTCTCAAAGCGGCGTTGGGCTCCTTCCTCGCTATACTGGTCCGATTCCCGTAATTTAGGAACGCCGGTCATGTCATCG
>JASHXZ010000567.1 GCA_030043285.1 Xanthobacteraceae bacterium
CAAAATTCGCCGCGGCGATGCATTGGACGAACATCGCCTTGGTCTGCGGCGTCTCCTTGAGCTCGAGCGCGCGGCCCGCGGCTTCGGCGGCGCGAGCGCCTTGCCCGCTCGCCATGTAGGCCTGCGCGAGATTGCCGTGCGCCTCGAACATGTCGGGCTTGAGCGCGACCGCGCGCTCGATTTGCGTAACGGCCTCGGCCATTTGGCCCTGTCGCATCAGCACGGCGCCGAGCCGGCTGTGCGCTTCAGCCTGGCCGGGGAACGCGGCGATGAGCTGCCGATAGCAGCGCTCGGCGTCGGCGAGCGCACCGGCCTGATGATGCATCACCGCGGTATTGAAGAGGTCGGCGAGAACTTTTTGCGGCGGCGCTTTACCGGCGCCGCGGCCGGGCGCCATTGCGCCACCGGAACTGTGCGCGGCTCGCCGTTGTTTGCGGTTCATCACGCTGACGCTATTTTGTCGCCGAAATTTTCTCGCCCCTAGCCCGGATCACGCCGCTGCGCAATCCGGGCGGCACTGTGCGACTCGCATTGCGCGGCGCGTGTGCATAAAATATTGAGTGCCGCGCCGGAGAGGTGGCCGAGTGGCTGAAGGCGGCGGTTTGCTAAACCGTTATACGGTCTAAAGCCGTATCAAGGGTTCGAATCCCTTCCTCTCCGCCAATGCTTTGCCTTGGAGCTCCGCATGGCAGGCCCCCGAGAGGACTATCCCGCCGATTCATAACCTCCGGCCGGCCTCGACGGGCTCGAAAATAGCGACCGCGATTCGTGCCGCTCGACTGCGGTTTGATTCCCTCTTCGGAAGGCTTCCGCGGGCGCAATTCCATGGATGCCTCGGTTCGGTCCCGCATAAGTGGCTTGGCGCTCAAAGCGAACTCTGCACTATTCTGTAAATTATTGATTCGCCTTGTAATTCCTTCTTGGCCGCGGCGACCCGTCAATCTTGCGCACAAATGCTGCCAAGTGCCGATTTTCGTGGCGTTTACGCAACACATTCCGGAAAACGGCAAATCCGGCCTGTGAGTCGGCTGGTTCTTCATTGCGTGGTGGAACTGAGCGTCTAATGTGACGGTGCGACGGAGGGGGGAACCCCAAGTCGACCGTCCGTATGTTTCCGTCCAAAGGAAATTGCGGAAGGGGAATTTGGGGACCAGGGGACGTAACCAGGGGGCGTCAGCACCCGGCGGGCAACGGAACCCTCCCACGGCAAACAAACTGGAGGTTCACAATGAAGATGGTAAGAAGCCTCCTCCTCGGCTCTGCGGCTGGCCTTGTTGCGGTCACTGCAGGTCAGGCAGCCGACCTTCCCGTAAAGGCCAAACCGGTCCAATACGTGAAGATCTGCAGCCTCTACGGGGCGGGGTTCTACTATATGCCGGGCACTGACATGTGCCTGAAAGTTGGCGGCTGGGTGCGCTCGGAAGTTACCTGGGGCATCAACGGGAGCAGCACCCAAGGCCCCTTCAACGCCAACGTCAACAATCGCACCACCCAAAACCTTTGGACTCGTGAGCGCGGCTACATCACCGCCGACGCCCGCGAGCAGACGGCTTACGGCGTGGCCCGCGGCTACATCGCGGTCGGTATCAACTCGAGCAATACCGGCAACGAAGCGCCGTCGACGAACTTCAGCTCGAACCGCGCCTATGTGCAATGGGCCGGCTTCACTGCTGGTCTCGCCGTGTCGTTCTACGACTTCTACCCGGCGGCAGCTTACCTCTATCGCGCCGGCAATATCCCGAACGAAGACACCGGCGACGGTGGCTGGTGGGTATGGGCCTACACGGCTCAGCTCGGCGGCGGCGTGTCGGCCACTCTCTCGGCCGAAGAGCGGCGCACAGCCCAGATCATTGGCGTCACAGGTGCTGCCACACCGACGGACTTTGTCGGCACCCTTCCCGGCGGCGCCTTCGCGGCGGGCGCGGGATACGGCGGCTGGCAGAACTTCGACTACGTCGGCAACCTCCGTGTCGATCAGGCTTGGGGTAGCGCCCAGGTCATGGCGGTCGCGCATCAGCTCAACCCACTCTACTACGCCCCGACCTCTACGGCCGCGCTTGATGGCCATCCGGGCGATGACTGGGGCTGGGTGGTTGGCGCCGGCATCAAGATCAACACGCCGTTCGTGGCCCCTGGGGACAACTTCATCGTCCAGGCTGCCTACACCGAAGGCGCTCTGAAGTATCTCTGGAGTGCCGGTAGCAACCCGAACGTGGCCAACGCCTCGGGCGGCAATATCGGCTACGGTGTTTCCACCGACTGCGTCTATGGCGGCACGTTGGTTGCGGGCAATGCAACCGGTTGCTTGCAGACCACGGGCTGGGGAGTGGACGTCGCCTACGAGCACTACTGGACGCCGCAATGGCACCAGTCGTTGGTCTTCAACTACATGTCGGTCAGCTACGGCAACCAGGCTAATGCCCTGCTGTGCGCGGCAGAAGGCGGCGGCAACTCGACCGGCAGCTTCGTCCTCGGTACGCTCGCTGCCGCACCCGGTTGCGACAACAACTACCAGTACTGGGGCGTCGGCTCGCGGTTGCAGTGGGACGTGACCAAGAGCTTCTACATCGGCGTCGAAGCGATCTATCAGGAGCTCGACAGTGCCACGGCCGTTGGCAACGTCGTGCCGACGAACATCGCCACCAGCACCGCGTATGGTGCGACCGGCAGCGGCTGCGCCACCGGTACTTGCACGGTCGGCAACCAGAGCAACTGGACCTTCACGGTGCGCATGCACAAGGACTTCCTGCCCTGATCGTCTGATCGAGGCATAAAAGTTCTGCGATCCCCGGCGGGGCGACCCGCCGGGGATTTTCGTTCGCCTTGCAGATTGCAATCAGGACAGAACGGACCAACCTCAACAAGTTCCTCAAGGCATTCAAGAGGTTGCGGCCTCGTGTTTCCCGGGCTACAAGGTCGCGACCAATTGTGGGGCAATCGTTGCCGGCAGGTCCTCCGCAAAACGCAGCGTTGCAGCGCGCTCTGGAGGCGCTCCGAACCGGCAGGGTCATCGATGCCGAGAATTTGCTCAAACAGGTTTTGCGCGCCGATCAGCGCAACGTTGCGGCGCTTAATCTGCTTGCCATTCTGCTCATGCAACTTGGCAGACTTGCCGAGGCTGAAGGTTATTTTCAGCGGGCCTTGACGGAGCAGCCGAGATCCGACGCGACGCTTTACAATTACGGCATCGCGCTCAAGGCCCTCAATCGACCCGCCGAAGCGCTGGAACGTTTCAGTCAGGCTGCCGCAATCAATGCCGCCGTTCCAGAGACATGGAACAATCGCGGCACGGTCCTCAACGACCTGAGGCGATACGATGAGGCGATTGCGGATTTCGAGAAGGCGATCAGACTCAATCCTCGATACGTGGAAGCGCATTGTAACAAAGCCAATTCTTACGCCGCGCTGGACCAGTTCGATCAAGCCCTTTCCGCGTGCCGAAGAGCGCTCGAACTCAAGCCCGATCTCGCCGAGGCTTGGTGCGGCTGCGGTGACGCTTATTGGAATCTGAACCGCTACGACGAGGCCTCCGCCGCCTTCGACCGGGCATTGGGATTGAAGCATGGCTTCGCCGAGGCTTGGGTCGGCCGCGGCAATGCATTGGCCAAGCGCGAGCGCTATGACGAGGCTTTTGCAGCTTACGACAAAGCGCTTGCGCTCAAGCCAGATTTAGCGAACGCGTGGCTCGGCCGCGGCAATGTGTTTTCCGGGTTGAAGCGTCACGACGAGGCTTTGGCAGCTTATGACAAAGCGCTTGGACTAAGGCCTGATTTGGCGAATGCGTGGCTTGGCCGCGGCAATGTGCTCACCGAGGCGAAGCGTCACGGCGAGGCGTTGGCAGCTTATGAGAAAGCGCTCGCGCTCAAGCCCGATCTGGCGAATGCGTGGCTCGGCCGCGGCAACGTCTTTGCCGAGCTTAGGCGCCACGACGAGGCTTTTACAGCTT
>JASHXZ010000568.1 GCA_030043285.1 Xanthobacteraceae bacterium
CGACGGCGTCGTTGGAGCCAAGGTTGCGGCCTGACGACGGCTTCCGTTATCGACGCAAAGATGTCCGTTCCGAGGTCGGCTTTGCACCGCATCGTGGCCTTGCGTGAGTTCATCGATTAGCATCTACGAAGCCGCGATGCTCGCATCCCGCAGCTGCCGCCATTGCGAGGTGCCGACCATGCTGAAGCTCGAGAACGCGGCGATGAGCGAACTCGTCGAGGCTTTGGCCGGCGGGCGGGTTACCGCGACGGCGCTGACCAAAGGCTATCTCGCGCGCATTGCGGCCTACGACCGCGACGGGCCCATGCTCAACGCGGTGCGCGCGCTCAATCCCGACGCGCTTACGATCGCGGCCAAGCGCGACGACGCCAAGCCGTCGGTCAAACGGCCGCTGGCCGGCATCCCGATTCTGGTGAAGGACAATATCGCTACCGGTGACAAGCAGCTGACGACGGCGGGCTCGCTGGCGCTCGACGGCGCGCGCGCCAAGGACGATGCCACCGTGGTCAGGCTGCTGCGGGACGCCGGCGCGGTGATCCTCGGCAAGGCGAACCTGACCGAGTTCGCCAACATGCTCGCGATCGACATGCCGTCGGGCTACTCATCGCTGGGCGGTCAGGTGAAGAACCCTTACGCGCCGGCGCTTATGGACGATCACGGCATCCCAGTCGTGTCCCCGGGTGGCTCAAGCTCGGGTTCGGCGGTCGCAGTGGCAGCGGGTCTGTGCGCCGCCTCGATCGGCACCGAGACCGCGGGCTCGCTCCTAAACCCCGCGAGCCAGAATGGCCTCGTCACCGTCAAGCCGACCGTCGGGCTGATCAGCCGTGCCGGCATCGTGCCGATCTCGCACAGCCAGGACACCGCAGGGCCGATGACGCGTACGGTGCGCGACGCGGCGATGCTCCTGAACGTGCTGGCAGCCAAGGACCCGCTCGATCCGGCAACCCAACGGCAGCGCCGGCCGGCCGATTACACCGCCGACCTCGTGTCCGATGCGATGAAGGGCGCGCGCATCGGTGTGCCGAGCGACCCCGCCGACCCGCTGAACGATTGCTTCTACGGCAAGCTGCCAGCCAAGTGGGCCAAGGTGATGGCCGAGGCGATCAAGGTGCTGGAGGATCTGGGCGCCGTCGTGGTGCGCGCCAACATGCCGACGGCCGGCTGGATCGCCGGGCCGGGCACCAGCATGGCTGTGCTCAACCGCAATCCGCTGAGCCGCGACAAGGGCAAACCGGCGTCGCGGCCGATCGTTTTGATCTACGAACTCAAGCACGATCTCAACCTCTACCTGAAAGACTGGGCGACCAACACCGGAATCAAGACCATCGCCGACATCGTTGCCTTCAACGAGGCGAACGCCGGCAAAGCGTTGCGCTTCGGCCAGGACCTGTTCCTCGCCGCCGCCATCACCAAGGGCGATTTAAGCGAGCGCGAGTACAAGTCGGCACGTGCCATGGACCTGCTCGCCGCCAAGACGCGCGGCATGGACGCCTATATGAACCAGCACAAGCTTGACGCCGTGCTGTTTGCCGGCAGCACCGGCGCCGCGATCGCCGCCAAGGCGGGCTATCCCAGCGTCATCGTGCCTGGAGGTTTCGTCTCGGGGATCGACGGCAAGGACACGCCCGACTATCCGCTTGGCGTCGCCTTCGCGGGCCGTGCCTGGAGCGAGCACAAGCTTCTGCGACTGGCGTATGCCTTCGAGCAGGCTTCCGCCATGCGCAAGCCGCCGCCTTGAAAAAGGGAACGCCGGTGTCCGGTGTCCAATCCTGCTCCAAAAAAATGATGGCCGAGTTGGCGGCGCGCTGGCGGACATCGCGCACTGACGGCATGTTTCGAATGATGCATGTCCTTCGATGGCCGGTCACAGTCAGTGATGGACTTGGCCAGTGTGCCCCGCGGGGTTATGCGATTTGCACCGCGCCGCGCTCAGGCAGCAATTGGCTCGGGCAGCTCCTGCAAAGTACGGGCGTGCTCGGCACGCCGCTCGAATACTTCAACGGACCGGCAAGACGCATATTGGATGACCCAACCTATCCGGATGATCCTAACCGGCAGGTGGAGCGGATTCTAACAATGGGCAGGACGCCAAACGGCGTCTATGCGCTCAAGATTTTCGCGAACCAATTTCGCGCGATTGAGTCTCATATTCGCCTCACCCGCGCGCTGCCAAATTTGCAGTTCGTTTTTCTGCGCCGCCGGGACGTCTTGGGACAGGCAATTTCCTGGTCGCGGGCGTTACAGACAAATCAGTACCGTTCGACGCAGCCCGTGTCAGGTCCAGCTACATATGACCGTGGTGCGATTGCGGAGCGGCTGCGTGTCATCGTTGAAGAATATGCGCTGTGGCAGTCTTATTTTGCGCGGAACGGATTGTCGCCGATCGAAGTCAGCTACGAGGATCTGCCGCAAACGGCACAGATCGTCTGCCGGAAATTGGCAAAGCTCCTTGGGGTCAAGGGCAAAGTCGTGATTCAGCCGAAACTGATCGATCTTGTCATCCAGAGAGATGATCTAAGCGAGCAATGGCGGCGCCGTTTTGTCGAAGAAGAAGGCAATCCGGACCGCCTGTAACGCAACTGGGCCGGTGCAGAGGGGATGCCCAACTCTTTGTTGAATAAGATGAGGCAGGCATTGCTGTGACTGATGCCATGCGGCACATATCGACGCAAAAGATGTCCGTTGCTAGGTCGGCTTTCAGGGGCCAAGCGGCCGGTTCACGAGCGCAGGACTAGGTAGCCTCGAGTTAATCTACCGAAAATCGCCTCACAGCGCCTTGGCGGCTTCCTGCCAGCGTTGCGCGGCGGTGGGGCTGGCGACGATGTCGTCGACATTGGCGAGCTTGACGCGGTCGCGCACCAAACCTTTGTAGAAGTCGGCTTTCGACACTGGCGGCACATCGGCGATGATGGTCCAGGTCTCGCCGCCGTCGAGGCTTTCGAACACCTGGCCGTCGGTGTCGACGGCGTGGAGCGAATAGCCAGCCTCGTGCACCTCGATGGTGAGGGCCGAGAACAGCGCGCGCTGGCCGTTGGGCAGGCCGCCAAGCAGGCGCTGCCAGGTCCTTCCGGCATCGCGGCTGCGGAAAATCTTGCCGCGCGCGCGGCCGAGCTCGTACCAGTGCACCGGCCAGCCGACGCCCGCCGACATGAAAACGAGATCGGGCTCATTGGGATGCAGCACCACGGCATCCGGATAATTGGCGTCAGCCGGCATCGGCAGGCGATGAAACGTTGCGCCGCCATCGTCGCTCGCCATCATGCCGACGATGCCGTTGGCGATGATGATGCGCTCGGGCCGCGCCGGGTGCACCAGGATGCGATGGATGTCGCATTCGCGCGGATCGGGATCGACCTGCAGCTCGCGAAACGTTTGACCGAAATCGTCGGACACCTGCAGCGATCCGATCTCGACGCCGACCCATAGCCGGTCGCCGTCGAGCACGATGTCCTTGATGTGGCCGATGCGCGGCGGCGGCGGAAAGGTCCAGTGCGGCACCGACTTGGCCGCGCGGAACGCCGGCAGCTCGCGCCAGCTCGCGCCCCGATCCTCGCTGACGTAAAGGTGCGCCGGCAGCGCGCCGGCGAACACGACCTCGCGGCCGGCCAGCATGCCGGCGCGGGTCGACCAGAATTCGTGATGGGCGAGGCCGTCGTTGATCCAGCGCCACCTGATGCCGCCGTCGTCGCTCCGCGCCATGCCGACGCCACGAGTCGAGGCGAACAGCGTGCCGTCGTCGAGCGCGCTGACGCCGGACACGAACACGCCTTGGAGCGCGCGATGCTTGAGCGTCCAGCCGCGCACTGATTTTTGCAGTACGGCAACGCCGTCGACGGTGCCGATCGCCATCGTCTCGGATGGCGTCTTGCCGCGCTGAATATTGGTGCCGCCGTTGGACAAGAGGATCATGGGGGGCTCGATTTTGCTGTGGCTGATTTTTATCGCGGAATTGGCAGGCGCTCAATGCGGGTCAGGCTGCTAAAGCGTGATCTTTTCGAGACGATCAGAGAGAGCCGTCGATCGCAATGGCGACAAAAGTTTCGAAAGGATTTTTCTGTCAAGGGCGCGAAGCGCCGCCTTCGGCGGTCAAGGACCCTTGACAGAAAAATCCTTTCGAAACACACGACAGCCATTGCGATCGACGGCACAATGCGATCAGCATTGGTATTGATTTTCCTTCACTGGCTCAAGTCCAAACCCCCGAGCACATCATGGCCCGCATCTCCTATATCGAAGAGCAAGATCATCCCGAGCTTGCCGAACTGATCGGCAAGGTGCGCGCCGGACGGCGCGGCTCGCTGATCAACGTCTACAGGCTGCTGCTGCACACGCCCGAGCTTGCCGCGACTTGGCTCGAGCTGATCGGCAAGGCGCGGTTTGCTACCGCGCTCGACGGGCGGCTGCGCGAGATCGCCATCATTCGCGTCGGTTATCTCAACCGCACCGATTACGTGGTGAAGCAGCACGTGCCGCAGCTGGCGGCGCCCGAAGGCTTGAGCCAGGCCGAGTGCGACGCACTCGCCGATTGGGAGCGCTCATCGTTCTTTTCCGCGCCCGAGCGCGCCGCGCTCGCCTACGCGGATGCCATGACCCGCGACGTGAATGTACCCGACGCGGTGTTCGACGCGTTGCGCCCGCATTTCTCCGAGCGCCAGATCGTCGAGCTGACGGTGCTGATCGGCATCTACAACATGCACACCCGCGTGTTCACCGCACTCGCCATCGACCCCGAGCCGCACCACGGCTGAGGCGCTCGTCCGGCCGATGCTGTGCTATCGTTCGCCAAGGTTCGAGGACGAAGCAAATGCCCGCGCCATGCCGCTTTTTTGCTGCGAGCAGCGCCGCATCGGCCGTTGCGGTGTTGCTGGTGGCGCTCCATGCGCCCGCCGGCCTCGCGATGCAGCGCAGTGCCGAGGAGGCAAACGCCGGCAAGGTCGAACCGATCAGTCCGACGCTGTGCAAGGACATGAAGCTGCATAAGGTCTTGACCGCAGAAGCGCCGGTCGGCTGTGCGCGATTGAGTCTCGTCACGTTCCGATATTTCGGCTTTGACGGCGCAGTTCATCACGACGGCCAGGTCGTGGTGATGGACGCTGCCGCACCCCACGTGCTCGGAATATTCGCCAAGCTGGAGGCGATGCGGTTTCCGATCGCCAAGGCAAAATTGATGGACCGCTACGACGGCGACGACGATGCGTCCATGGCGGACGACAACACGTCGGCCTTCGATGGCAGAAAAATCGTCGGCGCCAGCGCAATTTCGCTCCATGCCTATGGGCTCGCCATCGACATCAATCCGATACAAAATCCGTTTGTCAGGCGTGCGAGGGCGAATCTGAAATTCGATCCGCCCGCCGGCATCGAATATGCGAACCGGACGCAAGACCGGCCGTGGAAAACGCCCCGCCTCGGA
>JASHXZ010000098.1 GCA_030043285.1 Xanthobacteraceae bacterium
CCCCCACGACTTGCGTCACGGGAACCTAAATCCCGCGCGTCTACCAATTCCGCCACGCCCGCGATACCTACGGCGGCCCGGCGGCGCGGCTTATATCATGCGCGATGAACGGGGCACCATAAAAATAGGCGCCGAGCCGCGACCTGCAACGCCCACCCGGGGCGGACACTAAAGGCCGCCGCACCCGAGCAGAGCCCGGTAGACACGCGGCAGGGTTTCGGGGAGGTCCTCCGAGATCAATCCGGGACCGAAGGCAGTGGCCGCTTCGCCATGCAACCAGGCGGCCGCGCAAGCCGCTTCGAACGCCGGCATGCCCTGCGCCAGTAGTCCAGCCGCGATCCCGGTCAGCACGTCGCCGGCGCCCGCCGTCGCCAGGAAGGCCGGCGCATTGGCGGCGATAGCGGCGCGGCCGTCCGGATCCGCTACCACTGTATCGCCACCCTTGAGGAGAACGACCGCGCCGCAAAGGGCGGCCGCGAGGCGGGCTCTTTCGAGTTTCGATCCGGCTTTGGTTCGATCATCCAGCGCATTGAAATACCGCGAAAACTCCCCCTCATGCGGCGTCAGGATCGTGGCCTGACCGGTGCGCGCCAAAACCGTTCGGGCGAGCCGCTGCGGATCGGACGCGAAGCTGGTGATGGCGTCGGCGTCCAGCACGATGGCGCGGTCGCCCGCCAACGCCGCCAAGACCAGCGCGCAGGTCGGCTCGCCGACGCCGAGACCCGGCCCCAGCGCCACCGCGTTCAAGCGGCGATCGGCAAGAAACTTGGTCAGTTCGCCGGCGCCGTCGACCGGCCGGACCATCACCGCCAAATTCGTTGCCGCGTTGATGGCGAGCGCCTCGCGCGGGCTCGCGATCGTAACAAGGCCGGCACCGGCACGCAGCGCGCCCCGGGCGGCGAGCCGCGCCGCTCCGGTCGACCACGACGGCCCGGAAAGCACCACGGCATGGCCGCGGTCGTACTTGTGCCCAGTGATCCGCGGCAGCGTAATTTGCGCGCGCCAGAGCGCCGGCACGTTTTCCCAGGTCGTCGGCCCGATCCGCTGCAAGACCGTAGCGGGAATGCCGATGTCGGCCACGCCGATGGTCCCGCAATAAAGTCGGCCGGGTAGAAGCACATGTCCGGGCTTTTTGCGGAAGAAGGTGACGGTATTGCTCGCGTTCACGGCGGCGCCCATGACGGCACCGCTGGTGCCGTTGACGCCGCTCGGGAGATCGACCGCGACCACGGGCACTCCTCGCGCGTTGATCGCCTCGATCAGCGTGCGAGCCGGATCCTCGACTGGCCGATCGAGGCCGGCGCCGAACAGCGCGTCGATAACGACGTCGGCGCCAGCTAATTGCTCGGTGCTGGCGGCGACCACCGCACCGGCCCACCGTTCGGCGGCCAGCGCCGCGTCGCCCTTGAGCCGGCTCGCATCGCCCAGCAGCAAAACCTTGACGGCGTAGCCGCGCTCCGCGAGCAGCCGGGCCGCGACAAATCCGTCGCCGCCATTGTTGCCGGGCCCGGCAACCACGGCCACGCTGGCGTCGCCGGCGTGGCGCTCGGCGACGGCCGCGGCTACTGCGGCGCCGGCGCGCTCCATCAGCGCGATGCCGGGCGTTCCACCGGCAATCGTCAGGCGGTCTGCTTCAGCCATTTCAGCGTTGCTGAGAAGCTCGATCATGCTCACCGAAGATAACGAAAGCGGCAGAGACCGCCTATCGACAAGCGCGCGTACCCTTAAGTCTCATCGCACTATTGACGAGATAATAGGCACTATGCCTATTTCGGTGGCGAAAGCCTTTTCAGAGCACCCGCAGAGCGGACGAAGGCGTCCTCTAGAACGCTGAGATGACTTGATTATTTCCGCAGCCGCGGCCCTGGCACGGGACCTGCTACCGAGGCAACGGTTCCGCGCGTGCGCTGGCCTGCCTCGGAGCCGGGAGACTGAGCGCGATGAAAAAGATCGAGGCGATCATCAAGCCGTTCAAGCTGGATGAGGTGAAGGAAGCCCTGCAGGAAGTGGGCTTGCAAGGCATCACCGTCACCGAAGCCAAAGGGTTCGGACGGCAGAAGGGGCACACCGAACTTTATCGCGGCGCCGAGTACGTCGTCGATTTTCTCCCCAAGGTGAAGATCGAGGTTGTGCTCGGCGATGACATGGTCGAAAAGGCCGTCGAAGCGATCCGCCGCGCCGCACAGACCGGACGGATCGGCGACGGCAAGATCTTCGTCTCGAGCATCGAGGAGGCGATCCGGATCAGGACGGGGGAATCCGGAATTGACGCCATCTGAACCGATCTGACCGTTTGCCCGACCGCGCCAGCGGAACGCGCCAAAAAGCATTCAGCTTTTCACCAGAACCACGACAACCAGCACCACGAAAGGTACGCCTGCCATGACGACGCCGAAGACCGTGATGAAGATGATCAAAGACAATGACGTCAAATACATCGATTTCCGTTTCACCGATCCGCGCGGCAAATGGCAGCACGTGACGACCGACGTCACCACCTTCGAAGAGGACACCTTCGCCGAAGGCATCATGTTCGACGGGTCCTCGATTTCGGGCTGGAAGGCGATCCACGAATCCGACATGCAGCTGATGCCCGATCCGGAAAGCGCCTGCATCGATCCGTTCTTCGCCGAGACTACGCTGGTGCTGATCTGCGACACGCTCGAGCCGCTCACCGGCG
>JASHXZ010000569.1 GCA_030043285.1 Xanthobacteraceae bacterium
TCGTCGAGAGGCATACCACCGCGAAACAGCAAATTGATGGTGCCAGTAAGGTTAGGCACCGAGTCGATGAATCGCATTGAGGTGTAGTCGTTCATTGAACCCCCGTTTGAGTTTGCTTATCCCCGTGCGTTGGTTATGGTTGCAAAATAAATCAGTGATTGCAATTATGTCCGTGGTTGCAAACATATCGGCCCGCGCGCAGGACGATCTGCCGCCGAGCAGGTGCCGATTTTCTGGTCAATTTCTTTGTTAGCAGCGAACCGTCATCGCGCCCGCCTGATTGCCGCGGCGACGGCGAGCGCCTGCACGGTCGGCGCCACGTCGTGGGCGCGGATCATGGCGGCGCCGTTCTCGACCGCCAGCACATGCGCGGCGAGCGAGCCACCGAGCCGCTCCATCGGCGCCGACGGCGTGACGGAGTGGATGAAGCGCTTGCGCGAGGCGCCGACCAGAAGCGGCATGCCGAAGCTCGAGAATTCGTGCAGCCGCGCGATGCAGGCGAGGCTCTGCTCCGGCGTCTTGCCGAAACCGATGCCGGGATCGAGCATGATGCGGTCATGGCGGACGCCAGCTTCCCAGGCGATCTCCAGCGAGCGCGAGAAGAACGCGGCAATTTCGGCGATGATGTCGATCGACGGATCGGCGGCGTTGCGGTTGTGCATGATGATGACGGGCGCGCCGTGCTCGGCGACGACGCGCGCCATGTCGCCGTCGCGCTGCAGGCCCCAGACGTCGTTTGCGATCATGGCGCCGCAATCGAGTGCCCAGGCCGCCACATTTGCTTTCATGGTGTCGATCGAAACCGGCACGCCGAGCGCGATGACGGCCGGCAATACTGCTTCGAGCCGGCGCCGCTCCTCGTCGGCGGTGACTGCGACGGCGTCGCCGTATGGCCGCGTCGATTCGGCGCCGACATCAATGATGTCAGCGCCTTCGGCGCGCAGCCGCTCTGCCTGCGTAATGGCCTCTGCCGGATCGAGAAAGCGGCCGCCGTCGGAGAACGAGTCCGGCGTGACGTTGAGCACGCCCATGACCAGCGGCCGGTCCTTGCCGTGCAGCCGCGCCATGACGGCATCGCCGGCGGTGGAAACCCCGGGATCAAGCACGCTATTGGCCGAATTTTGGGGCATTGCGGCATCGTCCCGCGCCGAACGGCCCCGCTTTGCGCGGTCGGCCGAGACGAGTCAAGCGGAGCTGCATTGAGCTGCAACACCCGCCGTTCGCGGATGATGACAATGACTCAATGACTAAAGGCGTTGGTGTTGCCTAGTAGCGAATGATCGGCTGCAGCTTTTTGGCGTTCTCGATCCAGCGCTCGACGGTCTTTTCCTTCGGCAACAGGTCCACCAGCTTGCGCTTGTTGGCCTCGCGCATTTTTTCGACAAGGTGGTGCGGATTACGGAATTGCAGATCCTTGACGGTCTTGACGCCGGCCGCGCGCAACAGCTCAGCGTATTCCCAGCCGACGCCCTTGACCCGCATGCGATCGGCTGCCGTGGCCCAATCGAGAACCTGCTTTGTATCGGTGCCAGTCTTGGTGGCGAGACGCAGCCGCTGCTTTGGCGTCTTGGTCGCGCGCAGCAGCCCGATCGTCGTGCGAATGCCCTCCTCTTTGAGGAGGTCGGCGACTTCCGTCCTGATCGCGCGGATATTGGCGATGGGGTAGGCCATCAAAAGCTGCCCTCAAACGCAATCGTCCAGCCGCAATCGCCTTTGCGGTCCGTAACAAAGCGTCCCGGCCTTCGCCAATCCGAGCTTCGGCCAGCAATAGGCGAATGTTCTCTGCTGAGAGTGCTGACCTTGCCCCACGCCCCGTCCCCTCCCGCACTGATGGCGGGTTTTCGGCTGTAATGGAACGCCGCGTGACAACGTTGTGTCAAGGCGATGGCGTGACAGAGTCGCAGGCGGGGTCGCAAACAACCGCCGACCGTTGCAAAGTTGCAACGCTTGTGAGCCGGCGAACGCCGTGCAAATGAGTTTTTCGCGATTATTTTATAGCTGTCTGCTCTGTCTATGCTGTCTGAGCGGCTTTTAGAGTATGGAGACGGTGACGCCATGAACGCTCCCGAGGCTTTGCCGGCGGTCCTCGACCGCATCGACCGCGACCTTGATGCCAGTCTCGACCGGCTGTTTGCGCTGTTGCGCATCCAATCGATCTCCACGGATCCGGCTTATGCGTCCTATTGCCGGGCGGCGGCCGACTATGTCGCCGCCGATCTGCGCGGCCTCGGCTTCGACACTAGCGTGCGGCCGACGCAGGGTCATCCAGTGGTTGTCGGCAAGACGGGCAATGGCACCGGCCGCGCCACGGCGGGCGGCAGGCCGCCGCGGGTGCTGTTTTACGGCCATTACGACGTGCAGCCGGTCGATCCGCTCGACTTATGGACCACGCCGCCGTTCGAGCCGCGCCTGGAAACCCTTGAAGGCGACCGCAAAATCATCGTGGCCCGCGGCGCCTGCGACGACAAAGGCCAGGCCATGACGTTCATTGAGGCGTGCCGGGCCTTCAAGGCGGTGACCGGCGCGCTGCCGCTCGACATCACCATGCTGATCGAGGGCGAAGAGGAATGCGGCTCGAAGCATCTGTTCGGCTTCGTGCGCGACAACGCCGCCGAGCTGTCCCGCGACCTGGCGCTGGTCTGCGATACCGGTATGTGGGATTCCGAGACCCCGTCGATCACCACCTCACTGCGCGGCCTGGTCTATGAGGAGGTCAGGGTGACGTGCGCCGACCGCGACCTGCATTCCGGCCTGTTCGGCGGTGCCGCGCGCAATCCGATCCATGTCCTGGCCGACATTCTTGCCGCGCTGCACAAGCCCGACGGTTTGGTCGCCATTCCGCATTTCTACGACGGCGTGCCCGAATTGCCGGCTGACATCCGGGCCGATCTGGCGGCACTCGGGCTCACGCCGGAAAAATTCCTCGCACCCGTCGGGCTTAGAATTCCGGCCGGCGAACAGGGCCGCCTGATCATCGAGCAGGTCTCGACGCGGCCGACCGCCGAGGTCAACGGCATCATCGGCGGCTATACCGGAGAGGGCGCCAAAACGGTCATCGCCAGCACCGCCATGGCGAAAGTCTCGTTCCGCCTGGTCGGCACGCAAGACCCCGACAAGATCCGCGCCGGCTTCCGCGATTTTGTCCGCGCGCGCTTGCCGGCCGATTGCAAGGTCGCGTTCGGCGACAAGACCAGCGCGCCCGCCTTTGCGGTTGCGTTCGACAATCCGGCGCTGGTCAAGGCACGCGCGGCGCTCGCCGAGGAGTGGGGCAAGAAGGCGGTGACGGTCGGCGCCGGCGGCTCGATTCCGATTGTGGCAGATTTCAAGAACGTGCTCGGCATGGATACCCTGATGGTCGGCTTTGCGCTCGACGACGACCGCGTGCATTCGCCGAACGAAAAGTACGACCTCAAAAGCTTCCACAAAGGCATCCGCAGCTGGGCGCGGATTTTGGCGACGCTGGCGGCTTGAAATCGCGTCTTGCGATCTTTGCGGGCGCAGCACGGCTCACGGTAGGTTGAGCACACTTGCGAACGGTGTCTGTTGCCGGGCGCATGGGCCGCGCCTAAGCTGCCTCGATAACAATGTAAGGGGAGGGACATGCCCAATCGCAGCATTGGCAAAATTCTCACGCGCGGTCTTGCCGTCGTCGCGATCGCGGCGGTGGCCGGCTTCGCGACCGTGACGCTGAGCGATACGTCCGCGCTGGCGCGCGGTGGTGGTCATGGCGGCCCCAGCGGTGGCGGCGGCCACGGCATGGGAGCCGGACACAGCATGGCAGTCGGCCACTCCGCCTTCGCGGTCCGGGGCGGTGCGGTCCGGGGCGGCGCAGTCCGAGGCGGCTTTGTCCGGGGCGGCCGTGGCCATTTCGGGCGCGGCGGTCGACATTTTTGGCATGGACATTGGTGGTGGCCGGGCGTCGGTCCGTGCTGGCGCTGGACGCCGTGGGGCTGGATCTGGATCTGCGGGCCCTGAGCGATCGACCTAACACGTAGGGCGGGCAAAGGCGCGAAGCGCCGTGCCCACGCCTATCGTTCTCTCACGATGCGAAACAGGTGGGCACGCTTCGCTTCGCCCACCCTACAAAAACTACAGCAATCAGTACACGTGATCGCCCGCCACCACGTAGCGCCGCAGCAGGCGGCGCTCGCGGTCGGAAAAATCGGTGCGCGCGTGCAGCGTGCAGCGATTGTCCCACAGCACCAGATCGCCGACGCGCCATTGGTGGGCGTAAATGAATGTGTCCTGCTCCATGTGATCGAACAGCGCGTCGAGCAGCGCCGTGCCGTCGTCATCGTCCAAACCCTCGACCGTGAATGTCATCAGGCGGTTGACATAGAGCGCCTTGCGCCTGGTCGCCGGATGGGTGCGCACGATCGGCTGCACATAGTGCGGATGCGCGGTGAGATCGACCTTGGCGCCGTTCACCGCCCGCGTCGTCGAATTGTAGAGATAGGCGTTGAGCGCCTTGCGGCCGTCGATGCGCGCTTTCAGCTCGGCCGGCAGCGTGTCGTAGGCCTTGTACATGTTGAGAAACAGCGTATCGCCGCCGGCCGCCGGCACCTCGATGGCGTAGAGGAACGTGCCCGCCGCCGGTTTTTCCAGATAGCACTGGTCGGAATGGAAATGCATTTCGCCATCCGGCAGCGAGCCGATCAGCTTGCCGTTGTCGCGGACGTTCGACACCAGCATGGTCAATTCCGGATATTTGGTATGGCCGTATTCGTTGATCGCCTGGGGCGGACGCGTGCGCTTCTGCAGCGCGCCGAAATGACCGGCGAAACGGATCTGGTCGTCTTCGGTCAGCTCCTGGTTTCGGAACAAAATAACCAGATGCTCGTGCCAGGCGTCGATGATCGCGGCGACCGTTTCGGCCGGCAGGTCCTGGCGCAGATCGATGCCGGCGATTTCGGCGCCCAGCGCCGGCGACAGCGGCCTTATCTCAAGCGGCATGACTCACCTCTCACGCGTTTTATTCTGGTACCGTCATTGCGAGGAGCCCCGAAGGGGCGACGAAGCAATCCAGGAGGCGGGTGCAAGCCGCCCTGGATTGCTTCGCTTCGCTCGCAATGACGAGTTGAACAAGGGCTTAGTCCTTTTACTTCGCCGCCGGCTGGCGCACCACGAGCACCGAACAGGCGGCGTAGCGCACGACGTGGCCGGCATTGGAGCCGAGGAAATAGGTGCGCATGCCGGTCCGGTGCGAACTCATAACGATCAGGTCGGCGTGCATCGCGGCCGCCTCGTCCAAAATCTCGCGGTCGACGTGGCCCTGGCGTACCACGGTCGAAATGCGCTCCGGGGTGAGCCCGGTTTCCCTGGCGACGATGGCGATGGCCTCTTCGGCGGCGGCGCGCTGCTGGGTTTCGAAATCCGCCGGCACGTATTCGGCGAGCATTACCGGCGTCGTCGGCAACACGTTGACGAGACGAACGACGCCGTCGGCCTCCTTCGCCATCGTCAGCGCGCTGGCGATCGCAGGCTTGGCGAGCTCGACGTCGGTCAGATCGATCGGCACCAGGATGCGTTTATACATGCTCAAAAATCCTGCACGGAAATTCAATCGGGAGCAGCGGCGATCAGGCGCGGGCTGACGAAGCGCTCGAGCCGGCCGGCATGCGGATGCAGCAGCGCCCAGTCGTCGAACGCCAGATCGATGACCACCAGTCCCGAGGTCGGCAGCTTTTCCGTCACGCGCTCGCGCAGCGGCACGTCGCCTGCGGCAATCAGCTCGACCGCAACTTCGTGGACGCCCGGATTGTGGCCGACCAGGAGCAGCGTTCCGGCCTTACGCGATTCTGACAGCAAGCTCATGAGCTTGGCGGCAGTCGCATTGTAGATGCGCTCGTCGGTGAGCGCCTTCGGCGGCTTGGCAAACGCGGCGGCCAACAGCGTCCAGGTTTCCTGGGTGCGCTGTGCCGGAGAAACGAGCGCGAGGTCCGGAATGAGGTCGTGATGCGCCATGTAGGCGCCGATGAGCGGCACATCGGCGCGGCCGCGCTCGGTGAGCTTGCGGTCGCGGTCACGCTCGCCGGGCTCGGCGCGTTCGGTTTTGGCATGGCGCAGCAGCAGCAAACGGCGCATCGCGGCAATGTCGCTTTCTCGTCCGCACAAGTCTAGCATGCAGCAGTAAGCGTGAGCGAACGTCACACGCATGAATGAGCAAATCGATCCAGCCGCCTACGGCCGCTCCTGGTATGCGGCGACCATGCTGCCGGTTGCGCCGCGGCCGCCGCTTGCGGTCGATCTCGACGTCGATGTCGCCGTCATCGGCGGCGGCCTCGCCGGGCTGACCACCGCGCGCGAGGTGGCACGCCGCGGCTGGTCGGTGGCCCTGCTGGAAGCCGGCCGGCTCGCCGGCGGCGCTTCCGGCCGCAACACCGGCTTCGTGCTGCCGGGCTTCGCGGCGGATGCGGAAAAAGTCGTGACCCGGGTCGGCTTCGAGCACGCCAAGGACCTTTGGGCGCTGTCGCAGGCCGGCCTCGATTACGTACGCGACACCATTGCGGCCGAAGGCGCCGACGGCATCGATCCCGAGGCCGGCTGGCTTTATGTGTCGAAAGTCGATGACAGCGATGAGCTGTTTCGCACCATCGGGCTCCTTGGCGATCTCGGCTGCGAGGTCGAAGGTTGGCCGACTGAGCGGGTGCGGACGTTTCTGCGCAGCGAGCGCTATTTCGGCGCCATTCATTTCTTGCGCGCTTTCACGATGCATCCGCTCAACTACGCGCTCAAGCTTGCCGCCGCGGCCGAGCGCGACGGCGCACGCATCTTCGAGGCGACGCCGGCTTTGTCGATCGATCCGACCGGGGTGCGCAAGCGCATCACGACGCCGGCGGCGCGCCTGCGCGCCTCGCATGTCGTGCTTGCCGGCAATGTCGGCCTCAAAGGCTTGTTGCCGCGGGTCGCCGCGACGCTGGTGCCGATCACCACCTACGTGATCGTAACCGCGCCGATCGAACGCGAGCGGCTAACCGCTGCGGTCGGTTACCGCGGCGCGGTGAGCGACACCGACCTCGCCGACAATCATTACCGCATCGTCGGCGGCGACCGGCTGATGTGGTCGGGCCGCGCCACGGTTTGGCCGCGCAATCCGCGCCGCTATTGCGCGGCGCTCACCGGCGACATCGCAAAAACCTATCCGCAGCTCGGCCGCGTCGCGGTCGACTATGTCTGGAACGGCACGCTCGGCAATACGATTCACCGCATGCCGCAGATCGGCGAGCTCGGTCCCGGCGTCTGGCTCGCCAGCGGTTTTGGCGGCCACGGCCTCGATACCACCGCGATGGCCGGCAACCTCGTCGCCCGCGCCATCGTCGAGGGCGACGAGACTTGGCGCAAATTCACGCCATTCGAGCTGGTGTGGGCCGGCGGCGTGTTCGGACGCACCGCGGCGCAGCTGCGGGTGTGGATCAAGCGGCTGACCGACGCTTCCGCCGAGCGCCGCGCGCAGGCGCGTCACGCGGCACGGCGCAGCGAATCCGAACCGCAAGCGCCGACCGCAGCGGCAGACACCGCGGCTTCCGGATCCATCGTGCCGCCTGACGGCCGCGTCGACGAAGCCGAACCCGCGGCGCGGCAAGATTCCCGACCTCCGCATGAGGCGTCGCACCAACACGGCGGCGACTGAACGGCCGCCGGCCGCGCCGGCCTTATTTACCGAACGATGCGCCGCGCTTTCACGAGATCGCGAGCGCACGATTTCGAGCGGAGTGGGCGGAACAACGAGGCCGGGTTCCGCTTGTCACCGCGAGGTGTTGCCTCCCGGCAGAGAGGTAGCCTCCTTACCGGGAAGTATCGTCTCATTACCGAAAGGTGCTGCTGGGCCTGCAGGTGCAGACCCTTCTAATGTTGCGTTGTGGCTCTGACTCAGACGCATCGTTGGCGTCTGGGTCTCTGTCTATGTGGAGGGACAACATGGGCTTATTCCAAGAACTCAATCTCGGCGGCATGCTTCAGGGCGCCCTTGGACAGATTGAATCGGGGCAGGCGACTGGGCTGATCAATTCTCTGCTGGCAAGAACCCAGTACGGCGATCTCAACGGGCTCGTAACCCAGTTGCAGCAAGGCGGCCTGCAAAACCAGGTCCAGTCATGGCTCGGCCCCGGCGCGAACATGCCGGTCTCGGCCGATCAATTGAAGGCGGTGCTCGGCAATTCCGAGGTTCAGGAGATTGCCCGCCATCTCGGCCTGCCCGTCGATTCGGCTCTGGCGATGCTCGCGCAACATCTGCCCAATGTCGTCGATCAGGCCAGCAAGAACGGACAGCTGCAGCCGAGCAATTGACATAACGGTGTATCGCTCGCGCAAAATCAGGAGGAAGACATGAAAACCATCGCCGTCATTTTCGCCTCATTCTGTCTGGCGGGCGCCGCCTTGGCGCAAACACCGGCCGGCCCGGGAGCAGGCGCCGGCGCCGATTGCAAAACGCAGGCGGCCAACCTTCACGGCGCGGCCTTGACCAGCAAGATGAGAAGCTGTTGTCAGCAGCAGGCCACGAAGCAAAAGCTGCATGGCGCTGCAGAAACGAGCTTCCGCAAGAGTTGCGAGACCGCGGCCACTGGGCCTTGAACCTCACGGCCTACAGCGCTCTGATACCGCACCGAAGGAACACCTAGGAGGACTCTGCGATGAAATTCCACATAACGATCGCCTCGGGAATTGTTCTGGCGGCCCTTGCCAACAGTGTCGTCTCGATTCCGGCCCATGCCCTCACCAGCAAAGAGTGCAGTGCCAAATACAAGGAAGCCAAGAAGGCCGGCACGCTCAACGGCATGAAGTGGAGCGATTTCCGCAAGGCGGAGTGCGGCGCGCAAGCGGCCGCGGCGCCGGCCCCGGGATCAAGTGGCCCGGCCCTGGCTCCGGCTCCGGCCGCAGCCGCGGCCCCTGCAGAGAAGAGGGCGGCGCGCACGCCTGCGCCAGCCGCCACCGGAAACGCCGTGTTCCCGTCGGCGGTCAATTCCAAATATGCCAGCGAGTCGGCGGGCAAGGCGCGCTTGCACACCTGCGCCGATCAATACAAGGCGAACAAGGTAACGAATGCCAATGGCGGCCTTAAATGGATCGAAAAGGGCGGCGGCTATTGGAGCGAGTGTGACAAGCACTTGAAGGGCTCGGCGTAGCGGGCCCCGGTGCTCAAATCTTCTCGAAATGAATCTGGTCGGCGAGCGCGGTCCACAGCGCGATGTCGTCGACCAGCCGCTTCTTGAATTCTTCCGGCGTTGATGGTGCCGCCTCGTTGCCGAACGTATGCAGGCGCGCGATCGTCGCCGGCGCCTTGACGATGCGCACCACTTCGGCGTTGAGCCGGTGCAGGATCGGATCGGGTAGGCCGGCGGGCGCGACCAGACCCTGCCAGGCGCTCACGCCGAAGCCCGGCGCGCCGCTTTCCGCGATAGTCGGCACGTCCGGCAGCGCGAAATAACGCTTGGCGCTCGACACCGCGAGCGCGTTGAGCTTGCCGCTGCGCACGAATTCGATCAGCGTCGCCGGCGGGTCCATCATGAAATCGAGCCGGCCGGCAAGGAGTTCGGCGGAAGCCGGCGCGCTGCCGTGAAACGGCACGTGCTGAAATTTGACGCCGGTCTTCAGCGCGAACAGCTCGATGGCGAGCTGCGGACCGGAGCCGATGCCGGGCGAGCCATAGAGCAGCGGCGTCTTGCGCGTTTTGGCCGCTTGCAGCAGCGCGGCGACAGATGTGATGCCGCTCGTCGCATTGGTGCACATCAGATACGGATATTCGGAAATGAGGCTGATCGTGGTGAAATCGTCGACCGAGCGGTACGGCAGGTGCGCGAACGTCGCCGCGACGCTGGCATGGCCGGACGGAATCACCATCAGCGTGTAACCGTCGGGCGCGGCGCGCGCCACCTGGGCGGCCG